>JBFGFX010000020.1:0-21468 GCA_041579335.1 Woeseiaceae bacterium
ACGTCGTGCGGCGTCGGCGCGAACATCGAGATCAGGCGCCGGTAACGCAGCAGCGTATCGCCCGAGGGGCCGATGACGAAGCAGGTCTGAAAGTAGATGCCGGGGAAGTGCTCGTCGGTCTCGTACACGTTGCCGGATAGGAACACGTCGTTGTCCTGCGCGACCTTCGCGAGCGCATCGTACTCGACGCCGCCGGGAGCGATGCAGGCTTTCTCCGCCCACCCCGGGATCGTCTCGCCGAGAGGATAGCCGGTCATGAAATATTCGGGTAGGACAACCAGGCGGACGTCGGGTCCGATCAACGCCTTGCTGCCCGCAAGGTGATGCGCCATGCGATCGATATACGCGAGCATCGCCTCGCGCGCCTCGTCGTTCGACAGCTCGTTGACCGTGGGGCAGGTCAGCTGCAGCGCGAGTGCGACGTAGTGGGGATCGTCTTTGGCCATATCTTTTCGCTCAAACGATGTGTCGTAAGGATTGACGCTAACCGCGCTCGTGCCCGTGCGCAACCGACAGGCGCTAGATCAGATGCAGGCCGAGCGCGGTGTTGACGAGGAGCCCCGCCCAGATCGCGAGTGCGTAGGGGCGGGTGCCCGCCAGGCTGTGCCGGATCGTACGGTTGTCGCCTTCGGTGACCCGATCTTCGAGCAGTGCCGAGAGGGCGGGTCCAAAGTGCCTGAGCCGGCGCCGGATCATGAGGCCGCAGGCCACGAGCCCGGCATAGACCAGCAGCTTGTAAGCCAGCCAGCTCGCAGTCAGGTCTGCCGCGAGCGCGTAGATCGAGTAAGCGCCGATCGCGGCGACGACGGCGACTCGAAACCAATACTCGATTACGGTGAGGGCCTTCGCCCCGGCGCCGCCGGCGTGCACGGCGAGGACCATCGCCACCCAGCCTACACAGACGAGCCACGCTGCGAGCACGGCGAATGTGGGCATGTTCAAGAGCCCCAAGCGCCAGGCCAGATGGACACCGGATCCGAGCATCAGCGGCATGCAGATCCGCGGCCCGAGGTCGAGCACAAACAGGAGCTTCGACATCGACGCGCGCGTCTCTGCCGACAGCTTGTCGTCGGCCACGAAGTAGCTCGAGTAGAACACGGCCAGGTCGGCGCCGAGCCAATAGACGAGGCACAAGACGTGCAGGAACTTGAGCAGGCCGATTTCAGCCATCGTTCAGCACGGCGTTGATCCGTCGGGCGATGACCGGCGCACCCTGCTCGAAGACCGACGTCGTGATGTCGGTGACGTCGATCAAACGCGCAGCCGGGATCGCCTGCGATGCAGCCTGCGTCGCGTCGAGCAGCGGCGAACGCGTCGCGACGATCGTCGTCGGCGTCGTCACTTCGGCAAACCGCGCCACGCAGTCGTAGGTGAATGCCGCGTGGAAGCAGTAATAATCGCGTCGGCCCGCGACGAGCTGATCGACGAATAGGTCGAACGCGCGATCGAGCGGCACGATGTCCTTGCGGCTCGCGACGTTGAAATCCCAGGCCTTGTCCAGGCAATCCAGCTCATGGTCGAGCGCCAGCGGCTTGGCGACCTGACTGTAGAATTTCTGCTGCGTCTCGGCGTCGAGATACGGCACGTCGATCAGTAGCAGCCGTCGGATACGCTCGGGCGCGAGCAGCGACGACTCGACGGCGACCAGAGCGCCGCTATGGAAGCCCATGAGGTCGACGGGCTCGTCGCCGATGACGGCCAGCACGGCAGCGGCGTAGTCGGCGATCGACGGCGGCTCATCAAGCGGGTACGAGCCGCCGTAGCCGGGATAGTCTGGTGCGATCACAAGACGACCTTCGTTCAATAGCGGCATCACCGTCTCATAGTAGGCGCCGCTGTAGGGTGCCGGGTGCAGGCAGACGAGCGGCGGCCGGGTCGCTTCGCCGTCCGCATCGAGCGCCCGCACGTGGATCTGCCCGTGCTCCGTGGGGAGGTAGCTCTTCTGCATCGCCCCGATCATGCCGCCGACTCGACGGCGTGCTTCTCGAGCTCCGCGCTGTAGACACGGCGCGCGTAGCCGGCCAGCGGCAAAACCAGGACGCCGAAAATCAACGGCACTGCGGCCGTCGCATAGTTCAGCTGCTCGTTGCCGAATACCCGGTCGGACAGAAGCCCGACCGTAGACGGCCCGAGCAAAAGTCCCGCCAAGCTGATGACCATGTAGTAGAGCGCCACGGTCTGGCCTCGAATCTGCCCGGGCGTGATCTGCAACAGCGCCGTGACCGACGTCGCCGACGTCGACGCGATGCCGATCGTGTTGAATACGAGCACCGCGATCGCGACCTCGGGTGTCGGCATCAGCGGCGCGATGATGCCGGTCGGCACCAGGATGAACGCACCGGCAATCACGATCAGCAGCGGCGCGTCTTTGCGCCCCTGCGAATACAGCTTGTCCGACAGCCAGCCGGCAACGTTGACCGTCACCGGTCCCACGGCCAGCAGCATGATGCCGTTGATCAGGGCGTACTTCTGTGGCTCCCAGCCCCAGGTTCGCTGAAACATCGGCGCGTACCAGCCCTGGCTGTAGGCACAGATCGTCATCAGGCAGACGAACGCGATGTAGCTGCCGTAGATTTTACGCCGAGCGCCGACGTATTTGAGCATGTCGGGGAAGCTCGCGCCCGCCTGGCCGTCCGTCGCCGCTCTGCCGACACGAGCCGGTTCACGCATGAAGAACATCACCACGGCAAGCAAGAGGCCCGGCAGGCCGACGACGAAGAACGTGAACTGCCAAGGCGCGACCTGTCCGACGATCGGCAGCGAGATTTCCGGTACGGACTTTGCCCACGTGAGCACCGCGGCGCTGACGATCGACGCGATGCCGGCCCCGAGCGACAGGGCCGCAGTATAGAACGCGATCGGCTTGCCGCGCCGCTCCGGCGGGAAGCTGTCCGAGATGATCGACATCGCGCAGGGGCTCAACGTCGCCTCGCCGATGCCGACGCTCACCCGAGCGATGAACAGGTGCATGAAGTTCCGCGCGAGGCCGGATGCCGCGGTCGCCGCCGACCAAACCGCGATGCCGGCTGCGACCAGCCAGGTGCGGCGCTTGCGATCCGCGAGGTAGCCCAGAGGCAGCCCCATCGTCGCGTAGAAGATCGCGAATGCGAAACCGAGCAGCAGGCCGATCTGAAAATCAGAAAGCTGGAGATCGGCTTTGATCGGCTCGATCAGGAGCCCGAGGATGTAGCGATCGACGAACGACAGGATGTAGGCGACCGTCAGCATCGCCACCATGTACCAGGCATAACGCGAGCTCGGGTACGGATTCGTCGACTGATTCATCGAGGCCTCACTGCGCCGCTGGGATGTGGTAGATCACGACAAGGTTGCCGTCGTGGTCGACGAGGCCGACTTCTCTGCCGACGCGTCCGTCGTGCGTGATCAGCTTTTCTTCCCGATACACGTGGCACGCGGCATCGGCCGCGCCGGCGACGACGGCATCGATGTCCTCGACTTCGAGCACGATCGCCGCGCGCCGCGGCGTAGGCACCGGCTCGAGCATCGCGCCGGCCAGCTCCGTCAACGCGAGCACCCGCACCTGCGTCGGGCTGCTCAAGACGGCGAAGCGTATCGGCTGAGCGGGTTCGATCTCGAACACGTCGTAGGAATAGGACACGTCGGGTGAATCCTTGACGAAGTCCAACTCGAGCCCGAGCACGTCACGGTAGAAGGTCAGCGCCCTGTCGAGATCCGTGACGACGAAGTTGGCCCGCTGAAACCGCACCCGTCGGGCATCGTTGCTCATCGATTCCCCCGGCGTCGTGCCGTCATTCGAATTCGTCGTCGTAGGGCCCGCGGCGTACGCGGCACAGCGTGACGCCGAAGTTCCGGCCATCATACAGACTCGCCAATGCTTCGGGCATGCTCTCGAAACCGTCGAACACGTGTTCGACCGGCTTGAGCTTGCCTTCGCTCACCCATTCGCCTAAGTCCTGCTCGGCACGGTCGAAGTCGTCGACGTGGTTATAGATGAAGAAGCCCTGCATGGTCGAGTTCGTGCGCCTCAAGTTCGTGTAGTTCGTCAGGCCGTAAGGCTCGTCGAGCAGATACTCGGAGATCGAGCCGCACAGCACGATTCGCGAGCGCATCGCGAGGTTGTCGAGGCAGGCCGACAGCGTCTCGCCGCCGACATTGTCGAAGTAGAGATCGATGCCTTCGGGGCAGGCGTCCGCGATCTGCGTGTGGATGTCGCCCTCTTTGTAGTCGATGCTCCGGTCGCAGCCGAGCGCCTCGATGAAACGGCACTTCTCCGGGCCGCCCGCGATGCCGATCGTGCGGCAGCCGAGTATCTTCGCGAGTTGCACGACGTGCGAGCCGACGCCGCCGGCCGCGCCCGAGACGACGACGAGGTCGCCTTTCTCGGGCTCGCCGCAGTCGATGAAGCCGAAATAGGCCGAAAACCCGGTCATGCCGAACGTGGACAGGCCGATGGAGTAGGGCACGCCGCGGTCCGGGATCTTGCGAATCTTCTCCTGGACCGAGCCCGTTGAGACCTTGTATGTCTGCCAACCGGTCTGGCCCTGGATGATGTCGCCGACTTCGAATCCGGGATGCTTCGACTCGATGACCCGGGCGACCCCGCGGCCGTGGATCACGTCGCCGATCGCAAGCGGCGTCTCGCCCGCCACGGATTCGCCCGACATGTACATGCGCATGACGGGGGCAAGATTGAGATAGAGGATCTTCAGCAGGAACTCGCCGTCGCCGGGCTCGGGGATCGGTACTTCGCGATATTCGAAGTCCTCGGCGGCAACGTTGCCGGACGGTCGCCGTGCGATGCGCCACTGGCAGTTCCGATCTTCGTTCACGGCGACGGGCCCGGGCTCAGTCGCCTTCGCGGAGCAGCTGGTTGCACTCGTAGAAGTAGCCGTCGGGATCGAACAGCGAAAGACCCAGAAAGTATTTCATCCGGCCGTTCTGTCCGCGGATGGACCATTCGCGCGGCGCCGAGTGGATGTGCGTGCCGAGCTCGGTCGCGCGCTCGTAGACTGTATTCACGTCGTCCGAGCCGACGACGAAGGTCGGATTGCCGTAGGTCACCGAGGTCGGGATTTTCTCGGGAGCGGGCAGCCGTGGATCGACCCACTGCAGCAGGCCAATCATGCCGATCGTCGGATCCGCGCATCGCATGATGACGAGGTGGGTGAGATCGCCCTCCTTGCCCGCGGCCATGCCGCCGCCGCCCAAGGTGACCTCGGTGTCCATCCACACCGTCATCCCCATCACGTATTCGTACCAGCGCCGCGACGCATCCATGTCGCGCACGATCAAAGTGGTGCGCTTGATGATATTCGGCATCGCTCGCTCCGGCTAGTTTCGCTTAGGCGCCTCGCGCTCGCCCTCGCGGACTTTCTTATAGTAGATCCAGCTCGTCTCGTTGCGGCGGGTATCGTCGAGCGGGGGCGGCGCGACGTAGTCCGGATAGTGCTCGCGGATCTCGTTCTTCATCGTGTCCGAGATGTCGTCCCAGGCGTCGAGCTTGCGGCCCGCCGTGTGCATGTAAATCAAGCCGTCGCGTCCCCCCATCTTCATCCACGGCAGCCAGTCGGACATCCGTACCCAGCCGACCTGGACGTCGGCGCCGGTGCGATCGCCGTCCAGCGCGGACTCCACGTCGCCCATGAAGTTGAACATCTCGGTCGCGTGGTAGGTGCCGCCGATCTCTGCCTGATAAGCGCTCGCGAGCGGATTCGGATAGAAGAGCGGCACGGTCGTCGTCTGCCACCAGCGATCGCCGAGCATCGTGGCACCCCAGCTCTGCGGCTTGCCGTCGCGGCCGGTCTTGTACATCGTGAAGTTGACCGGATCGTTCGCGACGTGCAGCACGTCGACGGTCTCGCCGGTCCAGGGATTGTCCCAGGTCGCAAGCGCCTCGCCGCTGCGGGGATCCTTGTACAAAAGAATCTCGCGCGACACGAGCTTGAAGCCGTCGCCTTTCTCGGGGTCGCTGACCGAGGTGCAGGCGCGGACGTTCATGCCTTCGACCAAGAACAACAGCTTGTCGCGCTCGCCCATGCGGCGTGAATACGCCTCGCCGTGCCACCAGTAGGTCGCCGGCTCGCCGTCGACGGTCGAGCACATGATCTTCCGCGAGATCGTCAGCGCGTCTTCGGCGTCTGCGGGGTCGAGCCGGGCGGCGCCGGCGGCCACGGGCAGCAGGCATGCCAAGAGCAAGCCGGACATCGGGCGTCGGAATGCGTCCACGTTCGGTCCTCCGGGTCAATTGGATATATTGTTATATGTTTCAGACATTATGCCCGATCCGCGCCGGATCCTGCAACGGATGCTCCCGACGCTCAGGCGAACGCGTCGGCGTGGTCGCGGATGAACTGGTCGAGGTGGGTCGGCGCTTTGCCCGTGATCTCGTAGAAGGCCGACGTCTTGCTCTCGAGGCCACCAGCGGCGATCTGCGCAAACAGCTCGCAGACGGCGGTGACGTGCCAGGCAGACGGGATGAACCGCTCGAGAACGGCGCGAAACTCATCGGGCGGCTGATCCACGTAGCGAACCTCCTTGCCCAGGATCGACATCAGGCGGGCCGCTACGTCGTCGAAGCTCAGGAGCTCGTCTCCCGTCAGCTCGTAGGTCCGGTTTTCGTGGCCGCCGGTCTCGAGGATCGTCGCGGCGGCGACGCCCACGTCGCGCGCATCGATCATGCCGGTCTTCGCGTGGCCCATTGGCAGCGCGAACACGCCGGCCTGCGAGATCGACCCGGCATACAGGAGCAGGTTCTGCATGAAGAAATTGGGTTGGAGCATCGTCCAGCCGATATCGAGCGACTTGATGAGCTGCTCCGTCGCAAAGTGCTCGCGGGGAATCGCGGAGGTCGCGTCCGGCGACGCTTCCATCGACGACACTTTGACGAGGTGCGCTACGCCGGCGTGGGCTGCGGCGCGAGCAAACGACCGTTCGATGTCGCCCTGCTGCTCGCTATTCGCGGTGACCAAGAGCGCTCGGCTTATGCCCGCGAGCGTGCGAGCTAGGTCACCCGGGTTGGTCAGATCGCCCGTGACGCACTCGACGTCGGACTTGTCGGGCAGAACGAACTTCGCGGGATCGCGCAGCAGCACTCTGAACGGCACTTCGGCGGCGATCAGCGCGCGAGCCGCGGCGCCACCGACGTTGCCACTGGCGCCGGTCACGAGAATCACGCCTGCATCTCGCGGCAGACGCGGTCCGTCGTCGGGCGCGAGCGTTTCTTACCGATGACGAACACGCAGACGATCGCGGCGACACAGCAGCCGATCATCAGGTCGAACGCCGGTAGGTAGCTGCCCGCGTTCTCGCGAATGACGCCGATGATGCGGGTGCCGAGCGCGCCGGCCAACGTGTCCATCAGGGTGAGCACCGCGAGTATCTTTCCGTACGACGCGCCCGCGTAGAAGCTCGCAATCAAGAGCTGAATCGTCGTGAACGCGCCGCTGAAACCGATGCCGGCCACCGCGGCATAGGCGAACATCGCGGTCTTGTCGTCGCCGTCGACGAAACGCAGCATCAGCAGTCCCGCGATCAGCACGCCGACCGACAGGTTCATGGTCCGGCCCTTGTCCAGCCGGTCGCTGAGCCAGCCGAAGCCGAACTTGCCGATGACCGAGCAGGCGAAGAACGTCGAGAAGATCGGCGGCAGCAGGGTCCGATCGACGCCTAGGTCCTTGGCGAGATAGATCGACTGATGCTGCACGAGCGAGATGATCGTGAACCATACCGCGCCCGTCGCGAACGCGATTCCGTAGAAGCGCGGTTGTCGTATCGCTTCGCGCAGCGTCGGCCCGGAACGTATGCGGGCCGGCTTCGCCGCGTCGTGCCCGTCCTCAGCGTCGCCGCCATCGATCTCTAAGCCGACGTCTTGCGGGCGACTGCGGACGAGGAAGACCAGCGGCAGCAAGGTCAGCGCCGCTGCCAGCGCGGCGAACAGCATGAGCGCACCGCGCCACCCGAATGACGCCATGCCGTGGCCGAGCACGAGCGGGAACACCGCGCCGCCCAAGCTCGAGGCCATGAGCAGGATGCCGGTGGCACGACCGCGAAGCCTGAGGAACCAGCGGGTCACGATCAGCATGTTCGAGACGAGGCCCGACAACGACAGCGCGATCGCGAACAGCACGTAGACGGCGACGAGCTGCCAGAGCTCGTTGACGCGCGAGTAGACGAAAAGGCCGATCGCGATGCCGATGACGCCGATCAGGATGATTGCTCTTGCCGAATAGCGGTCGAGCAGCGCGCCGGCGGGAGGCGATGCGAGCGCCGCGACCACGAAGAACACGGTTGCGGGCAGCGTCACCTGCACCTGACTCCAGCCGAACTCGTCGATCAGCGCCGGATACAGTAGCGGCAAGGTGTGCATCAGTATGCCGTTCGTGGCCGCGTAGATCAGCACCAGCCCGGCGAGCACCCACCAACCCCGGTAAATCGATTCGATACGCATACTCCCCGCTGTCCCCGCGCGCGCGTTTATACTGTCATCGGCCGTTCGAGCTTAGTTGGATTGGCCGGACAAAAGCAACGATCGAAGGTGCGCGGTGTGGCAACAACGGCGGACATCGAGATCGACGTCCTGATCGTCGGTGCAGGCATAGCCGGGTCTGCGCTGGCGTGCGCGCTGCGCGATTCCGATCTCTCGATGCTGATCCTCGAAAAAAGCGATGCGCCGCTCGATACCGCGCGCGGCGACCACCTGCAGCCGCACACCGTCGCGACACTCGAGCGTTGGGGCGTGCTCGACGAGTTTCTTGCGAACGGGGCCGAGAAGCGCCGCGGTTCCGTCTGGTACTCGGCCGACGGCGAGAAGCTGCTCGACTCGTCCGTTGCCGAGCTGGACCTGCCACACCCCTATTTTCTGTTCCTCGATCACGAGAAGATCGGCGAGACTCTGCTGCAGCGCGCGCTCGAGGCTCGAAACGTGTCGATCGAGCGCCCGATTCGCAACTGGTGGCGCGAGAACGACGACACGGAGCGGATCGTGATCCGCGTCGGCAAGGCGGACGGTGGTGAAATGATCGTGGCGGCGCGCATACTCGTCGGCGCCGACGGCCGCAGCTCGCGCGTGCGCAAGGTCTTCGGATTTGCCGCGGAGCTGCACCGCTATCGGCGGCCGATCGTCGTTCTTTTCGGGCGGCGACCCGCGCGGGATCCGGCAAACCGATTGGAGGTGTATCTCAACGACACCCAGATGGTGGCCGTCATCCCGCGCACCGGCGGCGGCTCGAAGATCGGCGTCCCGGTGGATCCTGAGGACCTCCCCGAGTGGCGCAACGCGAGTCAAGGCGCATTGCGACGGAAGCTCGAGGCGCTGGCGCCGCAGCTCGACGTCAGCGAGATCCGCTACGCCGACGTGTATCCGCCGATCTACCTGCGAGCGGAAGACTGGGTCTCCGACAACGTCGTGCTGATCGGCGATGCCTGCCACGCGATGCATCCGGCGCGCAGTCAGGGCATGAACGTCGCGATACGCTGCGTCGATCAGCTCGCCAACACGCTCAAGCAGTGCGCCGTTCCGCTGCGGTACGACGACGTTCGCCGGTCGCTGTCCGACTACGAAAGCGCACTACGGCCGTTGATCGATGCAATGCTCGAGAAGAACCACGAGGCCGGCCTAGCGATGGACCGCTCGGGCGCCGACGACTATCGGCGCACCTGCGAGTCGCTCAAGGGCGTCGAGTCGAATCCCAAGTTGAATGCGGCGTTTGCGATGAACGCGGCCGGCTACCCCATACCACCGAGCTGAAGCGCTGCGTCAGCGATCCGAATTGCCGCCGAAGCATGCGCCGTCTCACAGAGCACGGCGGGCGGCTGCACTAGAATATCAGCCCATGCACATCGACGGCATCCGGACAAGAGGGCTACTGAAGCTCGCGATCGGCGCGGCCGCGTTCGCAGCCGCGTTCTGGTACGTCATGCGCCACGGCGCGGAGCCGATCGGAGGTCCGCGGACTTCTCACTTTGCGGCGATCGCCATCGGCGCCACAGGCGCACTTGCGCTGGTCGGCCTGCTCGAGGTGTGTACGGGCGTATCGTTCACCCAGTTCGCGAAGCGTTGGGATGGGCTCGCCGGCTGGCAACGCGGCGTGTACGGCGCGCTGATCGTCGTGCTCGCGCTCGCCGCCGTCGGCGGAATCTTCCTCGGCCTGGCCTACTTCGGCGTGATCTGATCGCGGGCCTCGCGCCCGGCGAATTCCTCGACGTCCACACCGACGAGCTTGGCGACGCGGCGCCGCTGCCAGACCTTTCGCTGCCGCCGGATCGCGATCACGACGACGAACGCGATCCCTATCGCGGCCAGCATGAAGCCGAACTCGCCGACCGTCTGGTCCTCGAAATCCGGCTGCGTCGCATCGTCGAAGGCCATCAGGCCGATCCCGGCCAGGAATACGGCGAATGCGACGCCCAACGGATAGCGACGCGCGTACAGGATGCCGGTGACGACCAGCAGCGGAAACAGCGACAGCGCTGCGGCTTCGGAGTGGGTCGTAAACACGAGTACCAACGCGGCGGCCGTGGCGATCAGCATGACGACGTGGAAGACCGGCAGCCGTCGCTCTGCCGCGGGGACCTCGGCTTTGGTCAATCGCACCCAGCTGTCCGACAGCCACAGCGTTAACAGGCGCAACGTGATTGCAGCCATGTAGAGCCACATCGCCCAGACGACGAAATACAGCGGCATCGCGAAGGCGAACGGATCGCCGACGTCGAAATAGACGATCGTCGCGATGCCGTACGCGGCGAGCAGGCCCGCGGTCGTCGCCCACAGCGTTCGGCGGCGCTGCTGCCGGGAGATGCTCCGGTGGAGCGCGAACAGTTGCTCCGACTGCGATTTGAGGAAGCGGCCTCGCAGCATCGGCAGCCCCACGAGCAGCAGCAACGGCAGCCCGGCCATGTAAGCGATGGTCATCAGAGACCCCTTCTCCAGGTAGCCGGCCAGCGCGACACCCAGCGCGACATAGAACATGAAGACCGTGACCAGCAGCGCGCCGACGGATTTACGACGCTCGTATGCCTGGCCGAACAGGGCGAAGCGGGCCATTGAGTCGCGCAGGTTGTCGCGCCGCGCCTCGGACGTCGGATCGACGTGGACCGCGCCGCGTAGCAGCGACGCCGAATCGGCGTAGCGGTTGTGCTTGTTGCGGATCGAGGCGAGCCTCGCCATCGCGTCGTCGTCCTGGGGGTCGAGATCGAGCACGGTCTCGTAGCCGGCGGCAGCCGCCGCGTAGTCCTCCTCCTGCATCGCGATGTCGGCGAGCATGCGGTGGCCGTCGGTCGATTCGGGGTGCTGACGGATGAGCATCTGCCCCAGCACGCGCGCTTCCTCGACGCGATCGTAGTGGAACGCGCACTGCGCCAAGGTGTATAGGCAGGAGGCGCTCTCGGGATCGATCTCTACCGCACGGGTGGCCGCTTTGTACGCGCTCGCGCGCCTGTCGCGGCGCAGATGCACGTGTGCCTGCAAGCGGTAGGACCACTCATCGTTCGGGTCGGCCGCCGTCGCGCGCTTTGCGTACTCCAATGCTCGATCGTTGTCCTTGAGCACGAAGAACGCGTACGACAGGCTGCACAGGATGTATGCGTTCTGCGGCTGCAGGCTCAGGGCGCGCTCGAGGTGCTCGATCGCCTGCTCGGGCCGCTTGATCTCGAGCAGATGCTCGGCGCGTTGAATGTGATGGTATGCCTGGTGTTCGCTATCGCCCATGGGTCCGCGCGGCCGCTAGACCCGGTTGGCTTCGATGTACTCGGCCAGATCGTTGAACTCGCCGCTCGCGTTGGCAAACATGGCGTAATTGCGCGCGGTCTCGAACCAGGCAGCGATGCTCGGACGCGTCTCCTTCACGGCGAGCTCGAGCTCCTTGCCGGTGATCGGTTCCATCTCGCCGGTCTGCATCGCGCGCTCGAGCGTCTTCTCCGTCGCGGTCTCACAGACGAAGGCGATGTCCGCGCCGGAGTATCCCCTGGTCTTTTTCGCTAGGCGCTTGAGGTCCACGCGCTCCATGGGTCGATCCGCAAGGTTCAGCTCGAAGATGCGCTCGCGCGCGACCAGGTCCGGCGGCTCGACGAACACCGCGCGATCGAAGCGGCCGGGTCGCTTCAACGCAACGTCGATGTCCCAGGGAAGGTTCGTCGCGCCGAGCACGAACACGGCGTCGTCGGTCGTGTGCATGCCGTCGAGCTCCTGCAAGAGCTGATTGACGACCTCGCGTACGCCCCAGGATTTGAGATCGCTGCGCTTGCGGCCGAGCGCGTCCAACTCGTCCATGAAGATGACCGTCGGCGCATTGCGTCGCGCCTGCTCGAACAGGGCGTGCAGGCGCTGCTCGCTTTCGCCGAGATACATGTTGAGCACGTCGCTCAGGCCGATCGACATGAAGTCGGCGCGCAGCTCGCCGGCCAGAGCGCGTGCGATGTCGGTCTTGCCGCAGCCGGGCGGACCATACAACAGCAGCCCGCCGCGCAGCTTCTTGCCGTACGCTTTGGCCATTGCGGGGTTCTTGAGTGGCCCAAGGAACGCGAGCTCGATGCGCCGCTTCACGGCCTCGAGTCCGGCGACGTCATCGAGCGTGATGCGCGAATCCTCCGCATCTCTCTCGAGGTCGAGATCGTTTGCGGTGCCGCCGACGACGCGAAGCTGCGGCGGGCCGCCCTCGCGGACGCGTTCGGGCTGCGTCGTCTCCGCCGCATCGTCTCGACCGCCGTCCGATGTGTCCCGCTCCGCGCCGAGGCTCGCGAGGAGCTTTTCGTAGCCGTCCGCGCGCGCCGTTTCGCCGGCTTCGGTCGCTGCTCGATGCGCGCCTTTGAGCGCGCCGACGTTGGCCGGGTCGGCGGCCAGCACGGCCGCGTAGTGCGGCAGTGCGTCGGCGGCGCGGCTATCGTCCATGAGCAGCGCGGCCAGATGCAGCCTGAGCTCTGCATCGTCCGGCGCCGCTTCCACGGCCGCCGTCAAGGTCTTGATCACGCTGTCGTTGGCCATCGCACAAGCATCTTACAAAACAACTGCCCGCGACCGCGATGTGGCTCTCATTTCTCAGTAAGGGAGCTCACTGCCGTCGTAGGCAATGAAGCGGCCGGCGTCCGCGAACGTCAGGCCGTCGATGACTCGGCGCATGCCGCTCACGGACGCCGTGACGTCGATGTCCGCGGCCGCGCCACCCATGTCGGTCCTGACCCAGCCGGGATGCAGCGCGATCGCGATCAGCCCGCGCTGCTTCAGATCGATGCCCATCGACTTCATGATCGAGTTGACCGCCGCCTTGCTGGCGCGATAGGCGTACAGCCCACCGGCGGTGTTGAGCGTGCTGCTGCCGAGCCGGCTGGTGATCGTCACGATCTTGCCGCCCTCGATCATTCGCTCGACGAACAGTTCCGCGATCCTCATCGGCGTGCAGACGTTGATGTCGAAGACGCGATGCCACTCTGCCCGGTCGAAGCTGCCGAAGCTTTGCATCGCCATGCCACTCTCGGCGAAGGTCGAATCGCCCATCGTGCCGGCGTTGTTGATCAGCACGTCGATGCGCCGCACGCCGAGAGCGGAAGCCGTTTCGGCCAGCGCGCGATCGTCGTTCAAATCGGTGGGTAAGATCTTTAGCGACGGACCGTCGACCGCGTCGAGCTCGGCCGAGGATCTGCGGCACACGGCGATCACCGACCAGCCGTCGGCGAGATACTGGCGCGCGAGCTCCAGTCCGAGCCCGCGGTTGGCGCCGGTCACGAGGACGGTCGGCAAGCGAATCTCCCGCTCGAGTAGAATCATCGCCATCATGAAAGAAAACCGGAAGATTGTCATTCACGGGCTCGGCGAGTCCTTCCGCGAGTGCACCCACATCGTGACCGAGCCGCTGCGCGCGCCGGCGCCGAACGAGGTCGTAATCCGCAATCACTTCGCCGGCGTCAACGGCGTTTACGATCAGATGATGTGCGCGAACAAAGTCGAGCACACGCCGGTCTCTCCGCCGGCTGATGCCGGCGTCGAGGCGATCGGCGTGGTCGAGCAGCGGGGCCGCGACGCTCTAAGCGTCGACATCGGTGACGCGGTGGTGACGGTCGGCGCCGGCGGCGGCTACCGCCTCTACCACACCTGCGCGGCTGCCGCGGTAATCCCGGTTCCCGAGGTCAGCCCCGAGATCCTCGCGCTGATCCCGAGCGGCGTGTCCGCGATGCTAGCACTGGAGCAGGTCGGCGAAATGACGACCGGAGAGACTGTCTGCATCACGGCTGCAGCCGGTGGGCTCGGCAACGTCGCGACTCAGCTCGCCGTGCGCGCGGGCAATCACGTCGTTGCGGTCTGCGGAGGGGACGATAAAGCCGCGTGGCTCGAAAGCGTCGGCGTTGCGCGGGTGGTGCAATACCGCAAAGAAAAACTGGCCGAGGTGCTCGCCGAGGAATACCCGGAGCGCATCGATTTGGCGATGGACTCGGTCGGGGGCGAGACCTTCGACGCACTCCTAGAGAACCTCGCGCCGCACGGCCGACTCGTCGTCTGCGGCGCCACGACGGATCGGCTGCCGCCGATCAAAGTGAGGCAGGAACGCGTCTACACCCGGCTCTATTGGAAGGCGGCCTCGGTGCGCGGCTTCATGAACTACCGCTTCGCCGAGCACGCGCCCGACGCGCGGCGCCGGCTGCTCGCGATGCTCCAGTCCGGCGAGATCCGGCCGCTGATCGATCCCACCGAGTTCCGCGGTCTCGACGCGGTGCCCGACGCCGTGGAGCATCTGCTCGCCGGTAAGAACTGTGGCAAGGTCGTTGTCGATCTCCGCTAGCGCCCGCCGAAGCCCACCGAGATCGTTATGCCGTAGTGCGTGTCGCGGCGGAGCGTGCCGACGAACGATCTCTTGAAGCTGTCGGCGGCGTCGGCGTAACGAAGCACCAGCGGCGTCGAGTCTTCGCCGTTCAGGTTCTTGCCGAAGACATTGATCGCTATGTCTTCGCTCGCGAATCCAATGCGTGCGTTGACGACCGTTGCGGATCCGGTCTCCGCTAGGTTGTGCACCTGCGAGTATTTGCTCGATTCGTAGGAGACGTTGGCGCCGATGAACCACTCCCAATCGCCTGCACCGAGCGGCCGGCGCAGGTCGAAGTCCGTGTACAGCTGGTGCTCGGCCGTCCGTGGGATCTCATGACCCACGATGGAGCCGAATAGCGAGGCGTTACAGGCGTTCGGATCACTCGGATCCGGGAATTCGTCTCCAAGCGAACAGTTGACCAGGCCGTCATCCACGACATCGTTCAGCACGCCCTGATTCTCATCGCGGCCCTCGGTGAACTCGGAGTCGGTATAGGCGTAGTTGAGCGTGACGGTCAAACCCTCGACAGAGTTGGGCCGTCCGACCAACTCCGCTTCGAATCCGAGCACGTCGGCATCGCCGGCGTTGACCGTCGCCGACACCGTGTTGGCGCCCGAGCGCGCATTCTGCGTCAACTGATACCCGTCTATCTGATTGAAGAACGCGGCGACGTTCGCAACGAGCTGTCCGTTGGCGAACACGTTCTTGGAACCCAATTCGACGGATACGACGTCCTCTTCGTCGAATGACGGCAGGCCCGCTTCAATGGCGACCGTGCCGTTGAACCCGCCGGGCTTGGTACCGGTGCCCACCACGCCGTAGAGCATATTGTCGTCGCTAAGGTTCCACTGCAGCGTCGCGCGGGGGCTGAACGACTCGTAGGTCTCGCTCGAGATGACCGCCGGATCCGGCGGTGAGCCGAGATCCTGCACGACCGCAATCCGCGAGATGTCCTCTTCCTGGTACCTGCCTTCGAGTGTCGCTTTTACCGTGTCGGAAAGCGCGAAGTCGATTAAGGCGTACACCGCAAAGTTTTCGAGCTCGCTGTCATTTCGATCTCGTGGCACCGTTACGGTCGGGCCGAAAAACGGCACGATGCTGCCGCAAACCGGATTGGCGGCGCACACGCCCTGCATGCGGGCAAACTCGGCGCCGAAGTTCGCACCTGCAATGCCCGCCGCGGCGGGAGGCAGCACTCGGATGTCGCCGTCGTCGTCAGTCGCGTCCAGATAATACGCGCCGAACAGGCCGGAGATGCGCTCGCCCTCGTATTCCAGACGGAGCTCCTGCGAGAAATCGTCGTACTGGCGCCAGTCCGCGACCGTGAAGTCCACCATGGTGCCCGCATACGCATAGCTGAATGGCGGCACGGGGAATCCCGCGAACGGGAAGCCGTTCGGCGTGAAGTTCGCGACCTGAAATGAGGTCGGCGAATAGTCGCCGTCGAAGATCTGAACGTCGTCGACGTCGTTGTAGCCGGTGATCGACGTCAGCGACCAGCGGTCGTTGATGTCGTAGTTGATCGAGAGGCTGGTCTGCAGCGTCTGGACATCTTCGCGCGTATCGGGCGCCTGCACCGTGTAGTCGGTGTCGATCGCGCCCGGACGCAGCGTACCGCAGTAGTAACGCCCCAGGCCGTTGTACAGCGAGCCGTCATCTTCGAAGCAGTTGTTTTCCGCGGCGTCCTGATGGAACAGGGGAGGCTGGCCGTCATCGCGTTCGCTGTAGTAGGCGCGAAGGCGCACATTCAGTCTATCCGTCGGCGTGTACACGAGCACCCCGGAAATCGAATCCGACTCCTGGAAGCCGACGTCCGAACCGTCGAACGTGTTGGTCCAGGGGCCGTCCAGCTCGTAGCGGCGGATCGTGAAGCCGCCAGCGAGCGTGTCGGCGATGATCGGGCCCCGTACCGAGGCGCTGACCTCCTGTTCGTCGTCCTCCGTCACGGTGAAACGGATGTCGCTCGAAAACGCATCGCCCGGTGAACGGGTGATGATGTTGATGGCGCCCGAGTAGGTGTTTCGGCCATAGAGCGCGCTCTGCGGTCCTTTGACGACTTCGATGCGCTCGATGTCGTTCAGGTCGTAGTCGGCGATCGGGCCGTCGATATAGACGCCGTCGATGAAATAGGACACTCCCGAGTCGCCGAGAATATTTGCCTGCCCGCGGATCACGGGCCGGTTCGAGCCGCGGCCGAATTCGTTGTCGAAGATGAGTCCCGCCGTGAGTCTCGATATCTCGGAAAGGTCCTGGATGTCCAGATCCTGGATCTGGGAGGACGAAATCGCAGTCACCGCGACCGGGATGTCTTGGACCATCTCGGCTCGTTTCCTCGCATACACCGTGATCTCTTCGATCACCGGGTCCCCCGTTTCCTGCGCGTGTGCTACGAAGCCAGGCGACGTGATCGCCACCACCGTCATGACAAGCGAGCGTCCGACGGCCTTGCCGCTAGGAACCATGTTTCGTCTCCTGAAGAGTGGGCATGGGGCAGCTCGGCTCCTTCTCGACGAGATCGTAGGCGAACAGGAATTTGGCCATGCCGCTCAGTACGCCGAGCACCAGACCCAACTCGAGAATCTCTGCGTCGCTGAAATGTTGCCGCAGCCGTTCGTGGAGCTCGGTGTCGAGCTCTCCATCGGCCGTCACGAGCGACAGACGGTCGGCCAACGCGAGCGCGGCTTTTTCGCGCTCCGAGAAGGCGGCGGTCTCGTTGTCGTCGATTCGATCCAGCTCGTCTTCGCTCAAACCCGCATCGAGCGCGTCGACGCGGTTGCCCTGATTGCAGAAACGGCAGCCGTGCAGCGTCGACAGCCGATATCTGACGAGCTCTTTGATGCGCCGCTCGACCACACCGCCGTGAAAGACCTCGCCGTAGAAGCTCTCGGTGTACCAGCGGTAAAGCTCGGGGTGGTTGCCGAACACCTCGAAGAACGTAGCGTCACCGCGGAGCTTCATCGAGCGATCGTGGGCGGTACCCATCGGTTCGGGGAGCGCGGCTCTCGGTATGCGTTTGAGCTTAGGGTTTGGCATCTAGCGCTCCGCCATGGCGTCGATCGGCAGCACCTCACCG
Source organism: Woeseiaceae bacterium (assembly GCA_041579335.1). GTDB lineage: Bacteria > Pseudomonadota > Gammaproteobacteria > Steroidobacterales > Woeseiaceae > JBFGFX01. The sequence continues at coordinate 17,845 of JBFGFX010000020.1, forward strand.
CGGTTCAGGTACAGGGCTTTATGACGCAGGAATCGCTCGAGCCCGCTTGGCCCCATGCGTGACGGACCCAACCCCGAGTAGCGGTAGGCGCTTTTCTGCTCTTCGAAGATCATTGTCGTGAGGCCCGCATCGTTGATGCTGATGCCGCCTGCCTCGATCTGCTCGGCGACGCGCACCGCGTCGTCCTCGGTCGGGCCGAAGACGGCGGCGGACAGGCCGTAGTCCGAGTCGTTCGCCAGCGCCACCGCTTCGGCCTCGGTGTCGAATGCCATCACGGGCATGACCGGCCCGAACGTCTCCTCCCGCATGATGCGCATGCCGTGATCGACGTTGACGAGCACGGTCGGCTCGATGAACAGGCCGCCGTCCAGTTCTTTGATCTCGCCGCCGGTCTTGATGAGCGCACCCTTGGCAATCGCGTCGTCCAAGTGCGCGCCGATGACGTCGGCCTGACGGTCGAATATCAGCGGCCCGACGATGCCTTGGTGTGGGTCGGGATAGCTCAGCGGCGTCGCCGCCGCCTTGGCGCTCAGGCGCTCGACGAATTCGTCGTACTGGCTCCGATGCACGTAGATGCGTTCGAGCGACTGGCAGGCCTGGCCGGTCGCGGCCACCGACGCGCGGAGTATCGCAGTTGCCGCGCGTTCGAGATCGGCGCCCTCCAAGATGACGACGGGATCCTTGCCGCCGAGCTCCAAAAAAGCCGGTATGAACGCCTCGGCTGCCGCCGCCGCGACTTTCCTGCCGGTCGCGACGCTGCCCGTGAACGCGACGACGTCGACGTAGTCGATCAGCGCGGCGCCGGTTCGGCCGTCACCCAGGGCGAAACGCAGCACGCCGTGGAGCTCCGGCACGCGCTCGATGACGTCCGCGACAGCCGCCGCGAACCTTGGCGTCACCTCGCTCGGCTTGATGATCACCGCGCAGCCGGCGGCGAGCGCAGGAATCGCGTCGATGAACGACAGGAGCAGCGGGAAGTTCCACGGGCTGATCACGCCGACGAGCGCGTAGGGCTCGTGGCGCTGCCGGATGGCGACGTGCGGCAGCGTGCTCGACGACCGTTCCTGCTCGCTGAGGATTGCAGGCGCCGCGCCGCACCAGCGGTCGATGCCGCGCCGCACCCCGTCGAGCTCTTGCTGCGCGATCGCGTGACGGCCGGTGTCCGTGCTCAGCGCGGCGACGATCGCATCGCTCGATTCGGCGAGCGCCTCGCCGAACCGCTCGAGCACCGCAATTCGGCCGTCCAGGCCCCGATCGCGCCACGCGGGCTGCGACGCGCGCAGCTCGGCGGCGACAATTCCGATGTCTTCGCGCGAGGTTCGCCTGATCTCGTAATCCGTAACTCCGGTGCGCGGATTACGCGCCGCGATCGTCTCAGTCACGGCGTTCCGCCTCCGTGAAGAAGTCGAGCATCTCCTTCGCCGCGGCTTTCGGGTACGCGTTCAGGAAGCCGTGGCCCCAGTCGGGGTAGTCGACGCGCCGGCCATTCTTGAGATAAGGATCGATGCGCTGCGTCGCCTCGAAGGTATCGTCGTTCGGATTCATGACGAGGATCGGCTGCTCGGTCTTGGTGAGGTTCTCCACGTATCGCTTCGCGTACGCGAACGCGGCTTCGTGGCCCCATTCGTAGGCGTCGCCCGCGCGCAGGTTCTCGGCCATCGAGTCGGCCGTCATCTCGAGGGTCATGCCCGGACCGCGGTGGTGCATGATGCGCTCCCACATGATACGGAAGCGGGTTCCTTCCTCGTCGATCGGGATGGGTGCGAAGTATTCGATCATGGCCGCGAGCTCATCGTCGGTAAACACCGGTGCGGCGATGTTGACGATCGCGATGACCCGGTCGGGCCGCTCTCGCGCCGCCTCGATGGCGACCATCGACCCCGTGTGGTAGCCGACGAGGTGCACGGGCACGTCGCCGAGCCGATCGTCGATCACCTGCCAGGTGGTCTCGGCGAAGTCCTCGACCGTGACGTGCGGCTCGGCCGGCGGCAGGTCGGATTCGCCATGGCCTGGATAATCGGGGGCGATGGCCGCGCGGCCGTCGGCGAGATAGGGCAGGAGCTCGTGAAACGAGCGTCCCGACTTCGGGCTCATGTGCAGACAAACGATCGGCGGTCTCTTAGCCGCCGGCGGATACACACCGCGGCAGTGGAGCTGACCGAACTTGCCGTCCGTGTAGCTCTTGCGGATGGCCAAGCGCCCGGCCACGTCAGTGCAGCTCCTCCATCAGCTGATTCAGCTCGACGACGAAGCCGTCGGGATCGGTCAGCACGCTCACGTTGACGGAGATCGTGCCGGTACCGTCGTACGACGGGTACTCGGTCAACGTAGGCTCGCTCAAGACGCGCACGCCGGGCACGACGCGCGCCTTCGCGAATGCCGCATCCAGCTCGTTCGAGTTGAACAAGAGCACGATGCTGCCGGTGCTGAACGGCTCGGCGCCCTGGTGAGGTGCAGGCTTCTCGGGTTTGCGGTACTCCAAGAGCCCGACGATGCCGACGAAGTCGTCGTTCGCCCTCAGGAACACCAACCGCAGCGAGCGCTCGGCCGCCGCGTCGTCCGCGGCGTCGCGCGGCGTGCGAATGACGTTGTCGTAGATGACCGTAAGCCCGAGCGCATCGCGATAGAAGCGCAAAGACGCGTCGATGTCGCGCACCACGAGTGTCGTGCGCCGCATGTCGATAGGCACCCGGTCCTCGTCGGCCACCGGCGCGGCCGCGGCGCCGGTTGCGACGATCGCGATGGCGGCGAGCGCTGCCCCGAGCCTGGTATGCACGTAAAGGGCATTTTGATATAACATTATGCCATCTTACTAAAAAACGAACTCAGGGGGGACTATGGCGAATTACGCGCCGACCGTCGATCGCATTGCGGAGCGCACGTTCCTCGTGCTCGCCTACGACGGGGAGGGCAGCGCTACCACGCGGGACCGCGAGCTCGACGGCCATCTCGAGTACGTCGAGAAACACTGCGACCGCTACCTGACCTGCGGCCCGATGCGGAACCCGGACGAGACGGAGCTGATCGGCAGCTTCTTCCTGGTGGTCGCCGAGGACGAGCAGGACGCGCGCGACTTCGTGGGCGGCGATCCGTATGTGAAGAGCGGCATGTACGAGACCGTCACCGTGCACGAGGTGACCGTCGCCGGCGGCCGCTGGATGGGCGGCGTCATTTGGGAGTCGGCCGACGCGATCCGCGCCAAGGCGTCGTGAGTACCAACGACTAAACGATGACCACCTACCTGTTCCTGAAGTGGGCGCACATCATCGCGATGGCGTACTGGCTGGGCGGTGAGTGGGGCGTGTTCAACGCCTCGCGGCCGATCACCGATCCGTCTTTGAGCCTCGACGAGCGCAAACGACACATGGAGACGGCCTACCGCATCGACATCCTGCCGCGAACGGGCATCATCCTGCTCCTGCCGCTCGGCCTGCACATGGGTGCGATCCTCGGCACGCAGCCGCTCGGCGGCCCGTGGATCGTCGGCATGTGGCTCGTCGTCGCCGGCTGGCTGTCGATTACGTTGCCCGCATTCTCCAAGCGCGGTACCGACCTGGGCCTCACGCTCACCAACCTCGACGAGGCGATCCGCTACGTCGTGATCCCGCTTCTCCTCGGCTTCGG
>JBFGFX010000021.1:0-21313 GCA_041579335.1 Woeseiaceae bacterium
GGGAAAGATCTCGATCTCCAGCGCCCTCTTCAGAAACGCGACCCCCGAGGACCCCCCGGTGCCGCGCTTGTGGCCGATGATCCGTTCGACGGTCTTCATATGATGAAACCGCCAGAAGTGGAAGTTGTTGGCAACGTCCAACAGCGCCTCGCAGGCCTCGTAATTCGCCCATTGGTCGTCGGGGCTGGCGTAGATTTCCTTCAGCACTGCAACGACGCCGGGATGAACGTCGCGGCGCTCGCTGAAGTCGCGCGTCACGACCTCCGGCGGAACGTCGAAACCCGCCCGCGCGAGGAACTGCAGGAATACCTCGAACAGGCTCGGCGCTTCGAGCGCCGCAACGAGCCGTGCGTGCCACTGCGGCTGCTGGGCGTAAACAGGCAAATAGGAGCGTTCTTTGTTGCCGAGCAGGAACTCGAGCAGTCGATACTGCGGCGATTGGAAGCCAGACGCTTTGCCGAACACGTCTCGGAACTGGGCGTACTCGCTCGGCGTCAGCGTGTCCAGCACCATCCACTGGTTGTATATCTGATTCTGGATGTGCTTGACCCTGGCTAGATTCTTGATCGCGGGCGGCAGCTGATCCTGCTGCATCAGCGCGATGGCCGCCTCGATCTCGTGGATGATCAACTTCATCCACAGCTCGGTGACCTGATGCTGAATGATGAACAGCATCTCATCGTGATGCGGAGGATCGCTCAGCGGCTGCTGCGCATCGAGCAGCTTGTCGAGTTGCAGATAGGCGGTGTAATCGTCATCTCGACCGAGATCCGTATAAATCGACGTTTCCAGTTTTCGATCGGTCATCGCCCCTTCCAATGTCCCTGACAGCGCATTGTAGGCCGATTTGACTGCTTGTCGAACGTTGCGGCGGCGATCGTGACCTCCGGCGCGGCCGCATACCGCTGACGCCGCCCACTAGTTCTGGAAAAAACCGGGGCATCCGGTATAGAGTCTCATCCAACTTGACCGGCGGTCATCGGAGCGTCCGCAGTGGCAAAACAGCAGCAGCGTCGCAGAAGCGACATCAGGCAGCAGCTCGTCGATCGCATCATCGCATCGAGGCCGGAATCGAAGGTCTTGAGCAGCCGAACACAAATCAACTCCTTCTTGCGCCAATACTTCGGCAACGTGCCCTACGAAGACATGAGCGACCGATCGCCGACGATCATGGCGCGGGCGGCGCTTGCGCATCTCGAGTTTGCCGAGGTCAAGCAGAAAGAGCAGCCGCTCGTGCGGATCTACAACCCGACGATCGAAGAGCATGGCTACGAGTCTGCTTACACGATCATCGAAATGGTCAACGATGACATGCCTTTCCTCGTGGACTCGGTGTCGGCGGCAATCGTGAGACAGAATCTGAGCATAAACATCACCGTGCATCCGGTCCTTAAGCTTCAGCGAGACGCCGACGGCAAGCTGATCGAGCTGCTGCCGCGGCGCGATGACGCGGGGCGTGCCGAATCGTTCGTCCGCTTCGTGGTCGACAAGGAGACCGACGAGCATCAGCTCAAGATCATCGAGCACGAGATCCACAAAGTCCTTGCGGACGTGCGGCTGGCGGTGCGCGATTGGCTCGGCATGCGACTCAAGATGCAGGAAGCGAAGGAATTGCTGAGGTTCGGCCCGGCGGGCGCGGATGCCGCGCTCAGGGCCGAGAGCCAGGCGCTGTTGCAATGGATGGTGGACGACCACTTCACGTTCCTCGGATATCGCGAATACCGGCTGGTAACGCGCAACAAAAAAATGTTTCTTCGCCCGGTCAAGGGCAGCGGCCTTGGTGTGCTTGCAAGCGAGGAGCGCGGTGTCAAGGCGGTGGAGCTCACGAAGGAAATGAAACGCCTGACCCGCTCGAAGGACTGGCTCATCATCACCAAGGCGAACTCGCGCGCGACCGTGCATCGCCACAGCTACCTCGATTACATCGGCGTCAAGAAGTACGACGAGGACGGCAACGCTGTCGGAGAGATGCGCTTCATCGGCCTGTTTACGTCCGTAGCCTACAGCGAGAGCCCGCGCAACATCCCGCTCTTGCGACTGAAGGTGAAGCGCGTCGTGGAGAGATCCGGCTTCGATCCCGCGGGTCACCTCGGCAAGGCCTTGATGCACGTGCTCGACAACTTCCCGTGCGATGAGCTGTTCCAGGCGTCGATCGAGGACCTGGTCCGAACGACGAACGGAATACTAAACCTGCAGGAGCGGCACCGAGTGCGCCTGTTCGTGCGCCGCGACACGTTCCGCCGCTTTTTCTCCTGCATCGTGTACGTGCCGCGCGAGAAATACACGACAGCGGTCAGGCATCGCATCGAGGAGATCCTCCTGGCCTCGTTCGGCGGCATCGCGGTCGATACCAGCGTCGAAATCTCGGATTCGCCGCTGGCGCGGACGCACATCATCGTCCGCGTGCCGGTCGGCGATCGGCGTCGGTTCGACATCGACGCGATCGAAGCGTCGATCGCAGACGCGGTCGTCACCTGGCGCGACAAGCTCAGGCGCTGCCTCGATCAGCGTTTCGGCATCGAAGAGGGACACACTCTGTTCAAACGCTTCGGCGAGAGTTTCTCGCCTGCCTACGAAGGCGACATCGAGCCCGCCATCGCCTGCCTCGACGTCAAGCGCATGGACGGTCTCGCCAAAGGAGAGCACCAGGATTACCTGTTGTTTCACCGGCCGAAGGGCGCCGCGGTCGATCAGATCAATTTTCGAACGTTCCGGCCAAAGCACTCCTTCCTGCTTTCCAACGTCCTGCCGGTGCTCGAGGACATGGGCGTCGAGGTCTGGGGCGAGCGGCCGTACAAGGTTCGGCTGGCAGACGATGAGCTCTTTTGGATCCAGGATTTCGAGCTGCGCTATCCGGGCAGTGCCGATCTCGACGTAGAGACGGCCGCCGATCGGTTCGAGGAGTGTTTCCATAAGGTCGTCACGCATCACGTCGAGAACGACGGCTTCAACCGTCTGGTGCTGGCGGCCGAGCTCGACTGGCGTGAAGTTTCCCTGGTGCGCTGCTACGGCAAGTACCTGCAGCAACTGCGTATTCCGTTCAGCCAGGACTATCTCGAAGACGTGCTTGCTGCGCACGCCGGCGTCGCGCGCCTGCTCATCGAACAGTTCAGGGCACAGTTCGATCCAAGTATCGGCCCGAAGCGGCGCGTCGACCTTCTCAAGAGCGTCAAAGACGACATAAAGCGCGGAGTCGAGCGCGCCAAAACTCTGGATGAGGATCGCATCCTGCGCGCCTTCGCCGGCGTCGTGGACGCGACGCTGCGGACCAACTTCTTTCAAACCGACGCGAATGGCGACAGCAAGCCCTACATTTCCATCAAGCTGGATCCTGGCAAGGTTCCGGAAATGCCGCTGCCGCGACCTCGCTTCGAGGTGTTCGTCTACGCCCCCGACGTCGAAGGCGTGCATCTTCGCGCGGGCGAAGTGGCGCGCGGCGGGATTCGCTGGTCGGACCGGCGCGAGGATTTTCGCACCGAAGTGCTCGGACTCATGAAGGCGCAGGTGGTCAAGAACACCGTGATCGTGCCCACCGGCGCGAAGGGCGGATTCGTGCCGAAGCGCCTGCCGGACGGCGATCGGGATGTGGTCATGCAGGCCGGAATAGCCTGCTACCGGAAGTTCATCTGCGGGTTGCTCGACATCACCGACAACGTGGTCGACGGCAAGGTCGTGGCGCCGCCGCAAGTCGTGCGCCGCGATCGCGACGATCCGTATCTGGTCGTTGCGGCCGACAAAGGCACCGCGACGTTCTCGGACATCGCAAACGCGATCTCTGCGGAATACGGCTTCTGGCTGGACGACGCGTTCGCTTCGGGCGGCTCCGCTGGCTACGATCACAAGAAGATGGGGATCACCGCGCGCGGCGCCTGGGAGGCCGTGCGTCGGCATTTCCGCGAGCAGGGGGTCAACGTACAGACGGACCTGTTCACGGTCGCCGGCATCGGCGACATGTCGGGCGACGTGTTCGGCAACGGCATGCTGCTGTCAAAGAAGATTCGCCTCGTTGCCACCTTCAACCACGAGCACATCTTCATCGATCCGGACCCCGATGCGGCAAAGAGCTTCCGCGAGCGCCAACGCCTGTTCAAGCTGCCGCGTTCTCGCTGGTCGGACTACGATATCGACCTGATCTCCAAAGGCGGCGGCGTGTTTTCCCGCCAGGCCAAGCAGATCAAGCTGACTCGGGAGATCCGTGACCTGCTCGACCTCAGTGAGTCGCAGCTGCAGCCGCAGCAGCTGATCCGGGCAATCTTGAGGATGCGCGTCGATCTTCTCTGGAACGGCGGCATCGGCACCTACGTCAAGGCGAGCTCCGAAAGTAATGCGGACGTCGGCGATCGCGCGAACGACGAGGTGCGTGTGAACGGCAATCAGCTTCGCTGCAAGGTCATCGGCGAGGGCGGCAATTTGGGCCTCACGCAGCTCGCGCGCATCGAGTACAGCCTGAACGGCGGCAGGATCAACACGGATTTCATCGACAACTCCGCGGGTGTCGACAGCTCGGACAGAGAGGTCAACATCAAGATCCTGCTCGGTGAGGCGGAACGTCGCAAGATGCTCACGCGCCCGAAACGAAACGCCCTGCTCGAGGAGATGACGGACGACGTCGCCAAGTTCGTGCTGCGCAACAACTACCTTCAGACCCAGGCGATCAGCATGATGGAGGCGCGTGCCGCCGAGCGTATCGATGAGACCGCGCGACTGATCATCAATCTCGAAAAGACCGGCCTTCTCGATCGAAGCATCGAGTTCCTCCCGGACGAGGCGGAAATCGACGAGCGCCGGCGCCGTAAGCAGGGTCTGACCCGCCCGGAGATCGCCGTCGTTCTGAGCTATGCCAAGATCGACCTCTACAATGGACTCACCGGCTCGAATCAGGCTCTCGACGACTTCCTGGCGATCGATCCACAGCGTTACTTTCCGCCGGTCCTACGCCGACGCTACCACGAGTTGATCCCCGGTCACCGGCTGAGCCGTGAAATCCTGGCAACGCTCATCGCTAACGACATCGTAAACCGCATGGGTCCGACCTATGTGAAACGAATGCAGAACGATACCGGCGCCAATGTCGTCACCATCGCTCGCGCCTACGTGGTCGCCCGCGAAGTCTGCCAGGCCCGCAGCATATGGCAGACGATCGAATCGCTGGACAACAAGATTGCCGCGAGGCTGCAGCATCACATGATGTTCGAGGTCAGCCGCATCTTGCGCCATGCCTGTTACTGGCTCATCAACCGCTACGGGGACGATCTGGACATCGTGCAAGCGGTCGAGCACTTGAAATCCGGGCTGACCACGGTTTACTCGCGCTCCAACAGCATCGTCGTCGGCGCCGGCAAGGAGCGGCAGCGCAAGGCGACGGCGGACCTGCTGGCACTCGGCGTTCCCGATTCGCTGGCGCGCAGCATGGCGGGGCTGCTGCTGACCCGGGGCGGGCTCGACATCGCCGATTTGGCCGTGGTGCACAAGCGCAGCGCCTTGGAAACCGCGCGCATGTATGCCACCTTGAGCCAGCGGCTCGGCATCGTGTGGCTGCACCGCTCGGTCGAGAACCTCGCGGTGGACGGGCGCTGGCAGGCGATAGCGCGTGCCAATCTGCGCGACGAATTCTACGCGGTGCGACGCGAGCTGTCGCAGAAGCTGTTGAGGCGGCGCAGCAAGCTCGGACCGCTCAAGCTGTTCGAGAGCTGGGTCAAACAGAACGCCGACGCGATCGCCAAATACGATACCATCCTGCGTGAGATGCAGCTCCGGGAAGGGGTCGACTTCGCGACGCTATCCGTCGCGGCGCAGGAACTGCGCCGACTGATCGCCGACTAGGTGCACGCCCGGCGACGGCGCTGAGCATCACAAACGCAATGGAGAAACTATGCCAGGCAAGCTCGTCCTCTGCCGCCACGGCCAGAGCGAATGGAACCTCAAGAACCTTTTCACCGGCTGGACCGACGTCGATCTGACCGAGACGGGAAAAAAAGAGGCGATCGAGGCCGGCCGGACCCTGGCGGCTCTCGACTTCGACATCGACATCGCGTTCACCTCGGTGCTGACGCGCGCTATTCGCACGCTCTGGCTGATCATGGACGAGCTCCATCGTCTTTGGATCCCGGTCATCCGTGACTGGCGACTCAATGAGCGCCATTACGGCGCGCTGCAGGGCCTGAACAAGGCCGAGACCGCCGCGAAGTACGGCGAAGAGCAGGTACATATCTGGCGGCGCAGCTACGCGACGGCACCACCGCCGCTAGCGGACGACGACGAGCGGCACCCGTCGAGAGACCCACGCTACGCCGGCATTCGAGGTTTGCCGTCGACCGAATCGCTCAAGCTGACGCTCGAGCGCGTCGCGCCCTGCTGGCGTGATGAGATCGCGCCCCAGCTCAGAGAGGGCAAGAACGTGCTGGTCGCCGCGCACGGCAACTCGCTGCGGGCGCTGGTCAAGATGCTCGACGAGATCTCCGACGAGGAGATCACCGGCTTCAACATTCCGACCGGCATCCCCATTCTCTATGAGCTCGACGAGGACCTGAGCCCGCTGTCGCGGGATTTCCTGGGCGATCCGGAGGCGGTCGCCGCAGCGGCAAAAGCGGTTGCCGCTCAAGGCAAGGCCGAGTGATCTACCGCATCGGCGAGCGCCGCCCGGAGTTCATCGGCGACGGGCATTTCGTTGCACCCGGCGCCAGCATCATCGGCAGCGTACGCCTGATGCCCGGAGCGAGCATTTGGTTCGGCGCGGTGCTGCGCGGCGACAACGATTGGATCGTGGTCGGCGAAGGCACGAACGTTCAGGACGGTGCGATCCTGCACACGGATCCCGGCATCGAGCTCGTCGTCGGCGACGGCGTCACGGTGGGTCACCGCGCGATGCTGCACGGCTGCCGGGTCGGTGACAACAGCCTCGTCGGCATCGGCAGCACCGTGTTGAACAATGCTCGCATCGGCAAGAAGTCGATCGTCGGCGCGCATGCGCTGATCACCGAGGGCAAGACGATACCGGACGGCGTGCTGGTTCTCGGCTCGCCGGCTGCCGTCGCGCGAGAGCTCAGCGACGAGGAGCTCGACATGCTGGATGCCGTCGCCGCCGTTTACGTCGACAAAGCGAAACGCTATCGCGAGCTGCTCGCGGCCGAGCAGGATCCGACCGCGACGTAGCTGCCCGCCCCGCCCCCGGCCCACGACCAAGTCGTAGGAGCCCGTCCCGACGGGCGACCTTTATCGACGTTGCCGTCGCCCGCCAGGGCGGGCTGCTACGAGACGATACCGGACCGAAGCAATCCACCCCGCCACGAGGCGGTGGCGCTACACCTGCAGGCGCGGATCGGTCGGCCGCGGTTTGCGGCGCGCCTCGTCGAGGACCCGGACGAGCCCCTCCTGCGCACTCGATGCGACCAAGCCCCGCTCGCGACTGAAGAACTGCCCGCGTGAAAGCCCGCGCGCGCCGGACGCGTTCGGGCTGTCCATCGAATACAGCAACCAGTCGTCGACCCGACAGTCGCGGTGAAACCACAGTGCGTGATCCAGGCTCGCCATCTGCACGGTGCCGGACGCGAACGGCAGCCCGTGCGGCAACGTGCTGGTGCCGAGGAGCTCGTAGTCGGACACGTAGGCGAGCAGATTCTGATGCAGCGTCCGCTCGTCGGGCAGCCGGTCCACGGCGCGAATCCATACGTGCTTGATCGGCGGACGCTCGGTCGGGTTGGCGAGGTCGAGCGGTTCCACCGGGCGGAATTCGAACGGCCGCTTGTCCGTCAGGAATCGGCGCATCTTCTCCGGGATCCGCTTGAGCATGTCGTGCGCCACCTCGGTGACGTCCTGCAGGCCGTCGGGGCCCGGCACCCCAGGCATGTCGGCCTGATGCTCGATGCCCTTCTCCGGCCGCTGAAACGAGGCCGCCAGATTGAAAATCGGCCGGCCGTGCTGGATCGCGACGACGCGCCGCACCGAGAAGCTGCCGCCGTCCCGCGCGCGATCCACCTCGTAGACGATGGGTGCTCGCATGTCGCCGCGGCGCAGGAAGTACGCGTGCAGCGAATGCGCGACCCGCCCGTCGACGGTCAGATTCGCGGCCGATAGCGCCTGCCCCAGCACCTGGCCCCCGAACACCTGAGCGCTGCCGATGTCGCGGCTCTCGCCGCGAAAGATGTTGTCTTCGATACGCTCGAGGCTGAGCAGCTGGAGGAGATCAGCGAGGACCGGGTGCACGTCGCCGTTTCCCAGCGCTCATCCGATCACACCGCCGTCGACGACGATGCCCGCACCGCTGACGAATACCGCATCGTCGCTGGCCAAGAACAGCGCAACCTTGGCGACGTCGATGGGCTCTCCCAGGCGTTTGGCCGCTGATCGATTGATGCAGTAGTCGCGAAACGCCTTGTCGTCGTTGAACACGCGGCGGCTCGCCGGCGTCATGATCGCACCGGGCTGTACGTAATTGACGGTAATGCCGTCCGGGCCCGCCTCGGCGGCCAGCGCACGGGTCAGCTCGGCGAGTGCCCGTTCCGCACGGGCGAACAGGTCCTCGCCGTCCATGGCGAATGCGCTTCGCATGCAGCCGATGTTGACGATCCGCCCGGCCGGGCTCTTCTCGAGCAGCGGCAGGGACGCCTGCGCCACGGCCCGGTAGATGCGGATCTCCTGCTCGATGAACTGCTCCAACTTCGCAATCTCGCCGGCCGCAATCGGCGTTTTCGGCTGCAGCGCGGCGTTATTGACGACGACGTCGAGACCGTCGAGCGCGGCGCTGGCCGCGGTGATCATCTCGTCCGCTTCGTTCTGATCCGATAGCTTGATCGGGAACGGCGTAACGCCGCGGAGCGTTCGGAACTGCGACTGGATTCCGCTGTCGGGTTGGTCGACGGCGAATACCGACGCCCCCTGCTTGACGAAGGTACGTACAATCGCCTCGCCGATACCGTCTGCAGCCGTCGTAACGACGGCTCGGGTACCGAACAGGCGCAACTCATCGGACATCGTATTCCCTCATTGTCGGCGTCGCCATCAATGGCGCCGGCCTATGGTTAAACGCTCGGGAAGATTCCGCAAGTCTCGCTCAGCGGCTCACCGACGGTAGCTTAAAATCGGCGAACTGCCGCCGCAGCTCGATCTTCTTGATCTTGCCGGTTGCCGTATGCGGTATCTCGTCGACGAACACGACGTCGTCCGGTACCCACCAGCTGGCGATCTTGCCGTCGAACCAGGCGAGCATTTCGTCTTTGGAGACGTCCTTACCCTCGGCTCTGACGACGATCAGGAGCGGCCGCTCCGTCCATTTTTGGTGCGCAACGCCGATGACGGCCGCTTCGGCAACCGACGGATGACCGACTGCGACGTTTTCGACGTCGATCGAGCTGATCCATTCGCCGCCCGATTTGATGACGTCCTTGGTGCGGTCGGTAATCTGCAGAAATCCCTGGGGATCGATCTTCGCCACGTCCCCGGTGTCGAACCAGCCGTCGTCGGTGTGCGTGCCGGCGCTGCCCTCGAGCTTGAAGTAGTCGCTGCAGATCCACGGGCCGCGGACCTGCAGGGCGCCGAACGCCTCGCCGTCCCACGGCAGCTCGTTTCGCTCGTCGTCAACGATACGCATCTCGACGCCGAAGAGGCCGCGGCCGGCCTTCGTCTGAATCGCCACTATCTCGTCCGGTGGCAGCTTCTCCATGCCCGCCTTGAGGCTGTTCAGCGTGCCCAGAGGACTCATCTCGGTCATGCCCCAGCCCTGATGGACGACGACGTCGTGCCGATCGCGGAACGCTCGGATCATGGATTCTGGCACCGCGGCGCCGCCGATGACCGTTCGCTCGAGTTTGTTCAGCCGCTTGCCGCTCTGCTCGGCGTAATCGAGCAGTGCGAGCCAAACGGTCGGCACGCCGAGCGACACGGTGACGTCCTCCCCCTCGAGCAAGTTGTACAACGTCTCGCCGTCGCCCATCTTCGGGCCCGGAAACACGAGCTTCGCGCCGACCATCAACGCAGAGTAGGGAATCCCCCAGGCGTTGACGTGAAACAGCGGTACCACCGGCAACACGCAGTCGCGATTCGACAGGTTCAGGACGTCCGGAGCGATGCCGGCATAGGCATGCAGGACGGTGGATCGATGGCTGTACAGCACGCCCTTCGGATCACCCGTCGTGCCCGAGGTGTAGCACAGCGCAACCGCCGCCTTTTCGTCGAGCGACGGCCAGTCGTATTCGTCGCTCTCGTTCTCGATCAGTGCTTCGTAGGAGACCGCGTTGTCGAGCGTGGTCTCGGGCATTGCAGCCTCGGTGGTCATCACGACGTAACCATCCACGCCCGGTGTGTGCTCCGAAAGCTGCTCGAGCAGCGGCACGAACAGCGGATCGGTCAGTATGAAGCGGTCTTCCGCATGATTGATGATGAACGCAATCTGGTCGGGGAAAAGCCGTGGGTTGATCGTATGACAGACGTAGCCGGCCCCGCCGATTCCGTAGTAGGCCTCCAAGTGCCGGTAATCGTTCCATGCCAGCGTGGCAATCCGGTCCCCGCGATTAAGGCCCAACTTTTCCAACGCGTTCGCGAGCTGGCGCGTGCGTCTGAAGCAGTCCCGATAGGTATAGCGGTGGTCGGGATCGTCCGCGGTGATCGAACGAATCTCCCGATCCGGATAGTGGCGATCCGCGTGTCTCAGGATCGACGAGATCAGGAGCTGCGTATCCATCATCAGGCCGTTCATGTCGTCTCCCTAGTTGCGGGTCAGCGCTGCCGCAATGTAGCAGAATCCGAGAGCGGCGTCGGTACCGTGCCAGACGGTCACGAACGCTTGGGCCCGAGCAAAAACCAGATGATCAGACCCACGATCGGCAGCAGGACCACGAGCGCGATCCAAAGCGCCTTGTTCCCGGTGCTCGCAGGACTCTCCGCGATCTTGAGGATCGCGTAGATGTCCGCGATCAAGATCAGAATGCCGAGAATGCCAGAGTATTCCATCCTGTCTCCTGAGTTGGCCGCGCCGGTCCGTCTTGCGCGACCGGCTGATCCGGATGCAATCCGGTCTATACTGTGTTGTGCCTCGACCGATCTCCGCGAGATTTCCGCTGCATTATAGCCACAACCGCGAACGAGGAACGACGTCATGACCGCGGCCTTATACGACAACATACTCGAAACGATCGGCGCGACGCCGGTCGTTCGCCTGAACAGGCTCGCGCCCTCGGGCATCGACGTCTTCGTCAAGATCGAATCGTTCAATCCGATGGGCTCGGTGAAGGACCGCTTGGCGCTCGGCGTCGTCGAGCGAGCAGAAGCGTCCGGCGAGCTCAAACCCGGTCAAACGGTCATCGAAGCGACCAGCGGTAACACGGGCATCGGCCTGGCGATGGTCTGCGCGCAAAAGGGTTACCCGCTCGTGGTCACGATGGCCGAAAACTTCAGCATTGAACGCCGCAAGATGATGCGCTTTCTCGGTGCCAAAGTCGTGCTGACCCCGGCCGCGCTCAAGGGCAGCGGCATGCTGGCGAAAGCCACCGAGCTCGCCGCCGAGCACGGCTGGTTCCTCTGCCGTCAGTTCGAGAACGAAGCGAATGCCGATGTCCACTCGGAGACGACGGCGCCGGAGATCTTGGCGGCGTTCGAAGGCAGGCCGCTGCACTATTGGGTGACGGGCTTCGGCACCGGCGGCACGCTCAAAGGGGTATCCCGGGTCCTGAAGGCGGCTCGTCCCGACATCGAGGTCGTGGTGTGCGAGCCGGATAACTCGCCGATTCTCGGCAGTGGCATCGCGCAAGAGCGGCGCGCCGACGGCGCGCCCGTCGACAGTCATCCGCTGTTCCGTCCGCACCTGATGCAGGGCTGGAGCCCCGACTTCATACCCAAGCTCACGGAGGACGCGGCGGCGGACGCGATGATCGACCGCATCGTGCCGGTTGCCGGCGCGGAGGCGCTGCGCCTGTCGCGGGCGCTGGCCCGTGACGAGGGTATCTTCGTCGGTATTTCGGCCGGCGCTACGCTCGCCGGCGCGCTCGCGGTCGCGAAATCCGCGCAGCCGGGCACCGTGATTCTCTGCATGCTGCCGGACACCGGAGAGCGCTACCTGAGCACGCCGTTGCTCGACGACATCCCGGTGGACATGAACACGGAAGAGCTGGAGATCTCGAGGTCGACGCCGAACTACCGCTTCGATGTGCCGGCGTCCGCGGCCGCGTCGGCGGAGCCGGCGCCGGCTCTGCCTGCGGACGCGGCGCTGTTGCTCGACCGCGTCATCAACGACCCGGATCAGCCGGTCACGATGTACGCCTTGGAATGGTGCGAGTTCTGTTGGTCCGTCCGCAAGATGTTCGCCAAGTACGAGATACCCTACCGATCCGTGGATCTCGATTCGGTCGAATATCAGAAGGACGATCTCGGCGGCAAGATCCGCGCCGCGCTCTACCACCGAACCGCCGCGAAGACCATTCCGCAAATCTTCGTCGGCGGCAAGCACATAGGCGGCGCAACGGAGCTGTTCGATGCAGCGAAGGACGGCTCGTTACAGCGACTACTCGACGAGAACGCGGTCGTCTACAACAAAGACGTCAGCGACGACCCCTACTCGTTCCTGCCCGGTTGGCTGCACAGGCGCTGAGCGCCGGCTGCGGCTCACTTGAAGAAGTACATGCCGATGGTCTCGGCCACGCAAGCAGCCTTGCGCTCGCCCTCCACTTCCACGGTCACCTCCGAGATCAGGTGCAACGCGCCGGCCCGCTTACGCGCCTGTTTGATCACCGCTCGGGCACGCACGCGGCTGCCGACCGGCACCATGGCGTAGAAGCGGGTCTTGTTGCTGCCGAAGTTGATCGTACGCTCTAGGTTTTCGAAGCGAACGAAGCCCTTGGTCAATGCCGGGATGAGCGACAGCGTCAGATAACCGTGCGCAATCGTCTTGCCGTGTGGCAGCTCCTTTGCCGCACGCTCCGCGTCGACGTGGATCCACTGAAAGTCGTCGGTCGCCTCCGCGAACTTGTCGATGCGAGCCTGATCGATCACGACCCAGTCGGAGACGCCGACCTGCACGTTTTCCAAAGCTTTGGCATCCTCGATGGATCGAATGACGTGCAATACGGCGTCCTTGATACGTTGGCCCAGTCCGATGGACGGTCACAGATACACACTCGCCGCGCCGAGGGCAAGTGCCGTCGCCGGCGTTTGCTGCACTTCCGCCGGGCGTGCGCACGATCCAATTGATTTTGCAACAATTTGTGAGGACTACCGTGTTGCAGGCAAAGCGGCGGCCCGCCGATCGCCGGCCGCTCGGCGAGACTCCCGGCGCCTTCGCCCAACGCCTTGCGCCGTGCGCTCCGCTTGCCGATACTGCCGCTTGTCGCCGATCGCCCGATACGCCATGAGCACACCCCGCCTATTCGCCGTCGTCCTCGCCGCCGGCAACGCCAGTCGCTTCGGCTCGACGAAACAACTCGCCGAGTACCGCGGCCGGCCGCTGGTGCAGCTTGCAGTGCGCCGCGCGGAACGCGTCTGTGGCGCCGATTCGATACTGGTGGTCGGCGCCGACTGGCGACGCGTCCACGAGGCGTGCGCGCCGCTCAAAGGCTTCCTGGTCATGAACGACGCTCACGAGGCCGGCATGTCGAGCTCGATCGCCGCCGGCGTGCGAGCGGTTGCGACGACGGCGGACGCTATCCTGCTGCTGTTGGCCGACCAGCCGCTGGTCACCTCGGACGACCTGACTCGGCTGATTGACGCGTGGGGCGGCTCGGCGACGTCGATTGTCTGCAGCAGCCACGCCGGCGTGATCGGTCCGCCGGTGATTTTTCCGTCACGTTACTTTGGCGAGCTGACCGCGCAGAGCGGGGACAAGGGCGCCCGCGAGGTGCTCGAGAGACATGCGGACGAGGTCGTACGAGTGCCGTGCGCCGCCGCCGCGGTGGACGTCGACTCGCCGCGGGATTTGGACGCCCTACGCGACTAGGACCGGGCCGGCGCCCGTGCCTCAGTCAGGCGTGCGCCGCGCAGCGTTCGCAGCTCACCCATCCCGAATCGCCGTTGACGTAGTGCTCTTTCTTCCAGATCGGCAGGCGGACCTTGATCTGATCGATGATGTAGCGGCAGGCGAGAAACGCCTCGTCGCGATGCGCCGACGAGACACCGACCCAAACCGCGCACTCGCCAATCTCCAACAGGCCGCTGCGATGCACACAGTGCGCGTGTAAAAGAGGAAACTTCTCGCGCGCTTCGGCGAGTACTTTCTCACCTTCTTTGATTGCAAGCGGTTCGTACGCCTCGTATTCGAGCCGCAGCACTTCATGACCGTCGTTTTCGTTACGGATCCAGCCTTCGAATCCAGCATAGGCGCCGGCAGCCGGATCGAACAGGCCCTTGCGCAGCTCGTCCGGATCGATCGCAGCGGTGACCATCTGCATCATGTCAGCCGCCCGCCACCGGTGGAAACAAGAGAACGGTATCGCCGCTTTTCACCGGCGAATCCCAGTCGGCCATCTCGTCGTTGATCGCGACCTTGCAGTGGCCCGGCGGCTCTTCGGATCCGTGTCGATGCGAAAGCTCGGCGAAGACATCGCCTACCGTC
The DNA here is from genome assembly GCA_041579335.1 of Woeseiaceae bacterium. Taxonomy (GTDB): domain Bacteria; phylum Pseudomonadota; class Gammaproteobacteria; order Steroidobacterales; family Woeseiaceae; genus JBFGFX01. The sequence goes on from JBFGFX010000021.1 coordinate 14,534, forward strand.
TCTGCGTCGCTCTCGATGACTTCCTGATCGACGCCGGCGTTCTCCCGGAACGATGCGAAATACCGCACGGTGATCGTCTTCACGTCGCTCGCCCGGCGCTCGCTCGCGCCAAGTCCTCCGGTGTGTTGACGTTGTCCAATGCCTGCGGGTGCGGCTGTTTCAATAGCTCCGTGTCGGAGCGGATGAGCATCTTGCGCGGGCACTTCAGCCCGGCGTCGACGTGACTCCGAATGGCCGCCGCAGAGCCGCTACCGTAAATCGCACACAGCGGCTCCGGCAGCCCGTCGTAGCTGCTCGTGTAGGCCGTGAACGGGTGACTGCCGGTGCGTCCGTCGAGCAGCGCGGCGATCGTCGCATCGTCGACGTTCGGCAGATCGCAGGCGACCACCAGCCACGCAACCCGCGGATGGGCGTCCATCGCGGACAGGATTCCGGCGACCGGTCCGAGATCGTCGTAGCAGTCGACGATCTGCTCGAACTTGCGCCGCTCGGGCTCATCGGCTTGCTCGCGCCGCGCCGAGACGAACACACGCTCCACGTGCCGCTCGAGCAGTGCCACGGTACGCGCAAGCTGCGTCTGCCCGTCCTTCTCGAGCAGCGCCTTGTCTCGGCCCATGCGACTGCTGCGTCCGCCAGCGAGCACCAGCCCCCAGATGCGCTCGGAATCAGTCACGCCGAAAGTCCCGCTTGCCTCCCGACTTGGCCATGAGGCGCGTGTCGGTGATCGTGATGTCGTGCGACAACGCCTTGCACATGTCATAGACCGTCAACGCGGCGACGCTCGCACCCGTCAGCGCCTCCATCTCGACGCCGGTGCGATGATGCACTTTGCAGATGCAGTCGATCTGCGCCTGACCCTGCTCGTCCAGCTCGATCGTGACCTTACAATGATCCAGACCCAACGGGTGACAGAAGGGAATCAGCTCGTGCGTGCGCTTCGCCGCCATCACTCCGGCGACGATCGCCGTTGCGAATACCGGACCTTTGGCGGTCTGAATGTCACCGTCTACGAAGCGCGCGCTGACCTCGTCCGGGAATCGCACCGTCGTGCGTGCGTGCGCGACGCGCTTGCTCGGTTTCTTGTCGCCGACGTCGACCATGGTCGGCTGATTCCGCGAGTCGACGTGAGTGAGCTCGTCCATGCGCGTCTCGAGACTAACCGCCGACGCGGTACATCTCGACCTTCTTCAATACGTGCGTGCGCACATCGCCCGGCTGCCGCAGCTCGCTGTAGCGGTCGCTGCGGCGGCGCCAGACCGTCGCGAGAAGATCGGCAAGCTCGTCGTCGTCCGCGCCGGCGCGCAGCGGATCACGCAGGCTTACGCCCGTCGTCGCGAACAGGCAGGTGTACAGCACCCCATCGGCCGACAGCCGCGCGCGGCTGCAGGTGCCGCAGAACGGCTCGCTGATCGAGGTGATGAAACCGATCTCGCCGGCGCCGTCGAGGTATTGGTAGCGACGCGCGACCTCGCCCGTGTAACTCGGATCCATGGGCCTCAATGGCCAGCGCGCCGAAATGGATTTCACGAGCTCCCGCGACGGAACGACCTGATCCGAACGCCAACGGTTGCGATTACCGACGTCCATGTATTCGATCAGGCGCACGATGTGACCGCTGCCGCGGAAGTAATCGAGCAGATCCATCACGGTGTGATCATTGACGCCGCGCTGCACGACGGTATTGATCTTGATCGGCGTAAGCCCGGCCCGCTCGGCGGCGGCGATCCCGTCCAAGACCTTGGCGATGTCGCCGCGCTCGCCGCACATCGTGCGGAATACGCTCTCATCGAGGCTGTCGAGACTGACCGTGATCCGGTGTAGACCGGCGGCCGCCAGGTGCCCGGCGAGCGGCGCGAGCAGCATGGCATTCGTGGTCAGCGCCAGGTCGTCGACGCCCTCGATGCGGCTCAGCCGCGCCACGAGCCCGGTGACGTTCTTGTCGAGCAGCGGCTCGCCGCCGGTCAGCCGTAGCTTCGTGACCCCCATGCCGACTGCGGTCGTTGCGATGCGCACGATCTCGTCGTGGGTGAGGCGCTCTTTGCGCGTCAGAAACTGATAGTCGGCGTGGTACTCGGCCGCCGGCATGCAGTACGGGCAGCGAAAGTTGCACTGATCCAACAGCGATATGCGCAGGTCCCTTAGCGGCCGGCCGAGCCGATCGGCCGGATCGTGCCAGGGTTTGCTCGAGCTCTCGCCGGAACGCTGCTTCATGGCATCATTCTGCCCGATTCTTCGGGCCGAACGGTAGTCCCGAGGGGGTTGCAGCGCGCTCCCGGGCCGGGCATCGGCCGTCTCCGCTCGGGCGCCGGGGCCTCTTGTGAAGCGCCATCGCGCGCCCTGCTATGGGGCCGCAGGCCTCTATTGTGCAGCGCAACATCGATGGCTATACTGCGGCGGCGGCGCGGGCGACCTGAGGGCGTCCGGCGCGGGCCGAAATCCGTACCTCCGACTGTCCAGTTTGCGGCCAGCCATTGGCGTCTGGCGGCGACGGCACTACGCGCCGATTGACTCGAAAGGATCGATGATGCACGTCAGCTTTACCGCCGAAGAGCTCGACTTCCAGCGCGAAGTGCGCGCTTTCTTCGAATCCGAGTTTCCGGACGACATCCGCGACAAGGTCATGCGCGACATCCCGTTGGAAAAAGAGGACTACGTCCGCTGGCAGAAGATCCTCTACCGACGAGGTTGGGCAGCAGTGAACTGGCCGGTCGAGCACGGCGGCACCGGCTGGACGGCGATACAAAAATACATCTATGCGAACGAGATGGCGACCGCGAACGCGCCGGACGTGATCCCGTTCGGCGTGAAGATGGTGGGGCCGATCATCTACACCTACGGCAGCGAGGCGCAAAAGGCGCGCTTTCTGCCCGATATCCTCGAAAGCAACGTGTGGTGGTGTCAAGGCTACTCGGAGCCCGGTTCGGGATCCGATCTGGCGTCATTGAAAACGCGCGCCGATCGCGACGGTGATCACTACGTGATCAACGGTACGAAGACCTGGACCACCTTGGGGCAGATGGCCGATTGGATCTTTTGCCTGGTGCGCACCTCGAGCGACGTCGCGCGGCGGCAGGAAGGCATCAGCTTCATTTTGGTCGACATGCAGACGCCGGGCCTGTCGGTGCGCCCGATCATCACGATCGAGGGAGAGCACGAAGTCAACGAGATCCACTTCGAAGACGTGCGCGTACCGGTGGAGAATCTGGTTGGCGAAGAAGGCAAAGGCTGGACCTACGGCAAGGTGCTGTTGCAGCACGAACGCACGAGCATCGCGGCGGTGGCGCGGTCGAAGTACCGCCTGCGTCGGCTCAAGGAGAGGATCGCGCAGCCGTACCACGGCGGGCCGCCGCTGGCCGAAGATCGCAATTTCGTGCGCAGGGTGGCGGCGCTCGAGATCGAGCTCAAGGCGCTCGAGTACACCGAGCTACGCACCCTAGCCGCAGTCGCGGTCGGCAATGCGCCCGGGCCCGAGTCATCGCTACTCAAGATCCGCGGTACCGAGGTCCAGCAGGGGCTCGATGCGCTGTTCGTGGAGGCCGCCGGGTACTACGCGTTGCCGTTCGTGCCCGATCAGTACGCGCTCGATTTCCCGGAATCCGACCGGATCGGCCACGGCAGCGAAACCCGCACGTCGCTGCGTTATTTCAACAATCGCAAGGCCTCCATCTACGGCGGCTCGAACGAGATTCAGAAGAACATCATCGCCAAGCACGTGCTCGGGCTGTAAGCGGACGCGGACGAGGAAAACAAGCATGGACTTCTCGGTTACCGACGAACAAACGATGCTTGCAGAGAGCGTCGCTCGCTTCATCGACAACGACTACGACTTCGAGCGACGCATGAGGATTGCCGAAAGCGACGAAGCGTTCAGCGCGGAGTTGTGGCAGACGTTTGCGGAGCTGGGCTGGACGGCTGTGCTGTTCTCCGAGAAAGACGGCGGCTTAGACGGCGGTCCCATCGAGCTGATGCTCATGATGGAACAGTTCGGTCGCGGGCTGCTGATCGAGCCTTTTCTCGCCAATATCGTGCTCGCAGGCGGCGTGCTGAAACGTTCGGCTTCGGACGAGCAGAAGAGCGAGCTGCTGTCCAGCATCATCGAAGGATCGACACAGGCGGCCTTGGCTTTCGCCGAGCCGCAGGCGCGCTTCGACGTCGCGGACATCAGGACGACGGCGACGATAAACGGCGACGCGTACGCGCTCGACGGCCGGAAATGCATGGTGCTGAACGGCGGCAGCGCCGACGTCATCATCGTGCCGGCGCGCACGCCCGGCACGAAAGGCGACGACGGCATCAGCCTGTTTGCGGTGCCGACCGACAGCGACGGCTTGACGATCGCTTCGTACCAGACGGTCGACGCCCAGTCGGCCGCCGAGCTGGAGCTGTCGGGCGTGGCCGTGCCGGCTGAGGCGATGATCGGCGGCCAGGGCCGCGGCTTGGAGACGCTCGCAGCAGTGATCGACGAGGCGACCCTCGCCGTGTGCGCCGAGGCGGTCGGCATCATGCGCACGATGCACGACAAGACGGTCGAGTATTCGAAGAATCGCATTCAATTCGGCGTCCCGATCGGCAGCTTCCAGGCCCTCCAGCATCGAATGGTCGACACGCTCATGCTGTGCGAACAGAGCCGCTCGCTGCTCTTGTGGGCCGTCATGTTGTCCGCCGAAGGCGACCCGAGCGCCGCCAAGGCGATTAGCGCGCTCAAGTACCAGATCGGCACGGCCGGCCGCCAAGTCGCCCAAGAAGCGGTGCAGATTCACGGCGGAATGGGCGTCACCTGGGAACTCGATATCGCGCACTACTTCAAGCGCCACTCGGTCATCGAGCTCTTGTTCGGCAACGCCGACTTTCACCTCGATCGCTACCTCGCTCACGGCTGAGGCAGCGACCGGCGCCGCGGTATGACTCCGATCGACCCCGTGGCGCAGCCGAGACGATGATTCCCGAGATTCTCGGGCGGTTCTTCCTGGCGAATCAAGAACTGCTGTGGCTCACCACGCTGGTCGCGGACCTCGGCTGCACCGTACTGTTGTACCGCCTGTTCGGCAAGACCGGCCTACAGGTTGCAATCGCTACGTCGATCCTGCTCGCGAACCTACAGGGCCCAAAGCTCACGATCATCTTCGGCTTCCAGACCAGCCTGGGGGTGATCTTCTATTCGAGTATTTTCTTCGCGACCGACGTGTTGAGTGAAAACTTCGGCAAGAAGGCAGCGGCGAAGGCCGTATGGATGGGCTTCGCGGTCAGCATCATCGTCGTGCTGATGCTCAGCTTGGCGTTGCTGTACCAGCCGAGCGATCGTATAGGCACCGCGGAGCTGTCACGTAACATCCACGAGGCGTTCGAGACCATCGTGAATTTCACGCCGCGCTTCGTGATTGGCTCACTTTTGGCGTATCTCATCGGCCAGCGCTTCGACGTGTGGGCGTTTCATCGCATCAAAGAGCTGACCGGGGAGCGCTGGCTGTGGCTGCGAAACAACCTGTCCACGATGAGCTCGCAAATAATCGACACGGTCGTGTACTCCTTGGTCGCCTGGTGGGGTATCGTCGATCTCGAGACTGCGCTCGCCTCGGCGCGGTCAAATACGGCTTCAAAGTCGTGATCGCCATGATCGATACGCTGTTCATGTATTGGGCGAAGTGGTCGCACCGGCAGCGATTCGGCGGGCTTCCCGAGGGCATCTGAGCGGACCAAGCACCAATCCGGTATCATCGGTGACGACGAACAGGGAGCGGGTCGGTGCGACCATCAGGCGTCATAACGATAACAACGGACTTCGGCCACAAAGGTCCGTTCGCCGGCGTCATGAAAGGCGTGATCCTGACCCGCTACCGGCGGGCATCGGTCGTCGATCTGGGCCACGATATTCCGGCACACTGGCCGCCGGAAGCGGGCTTCTGGATCAGCCGCGCCTACCGCTTCTTTCCGGCCGGCACGGTCCATGTCGCGATCGTCGACCCCGGCGTTGGCACCGATCGCCACATCTTGGTCGTCGAGTACGACGGCCACGTCTTCATGGCGCCGGACAACGGGCTTCTGGATCCGCTGTTGTCGCAGAACGATGCTGCGATGATCTATCGGCTCGAGCTAGGCCGGCTCGAGGGACTGGGTCTATCGACACCCAGCCTGACGTTTCACGGGCGCGATATTTTCGCGCCGATCGCCGCCGAGATCGCCGCGGGGCGGCTTGCGCCGCGCGACGTCGGCCCGCAGACGGGCGACTGGACGCCGGGCTGGGTGGACGAGCCGGAGGTCTCCTCGGGTAAGGTCAGTGGCATGGTGATCACCATCGACTCCTTCGGCAATCTCATCAGCAACATCGACGAGTCGCTGCTCGAGCCCATGCAGAAACCCGTCGCCGGTCTGGGCGGCCATCGATTCGAGTTGCAGCCGACCTACGGACGGGTGGAACCCGGCGAGTATTTGGCGCTGATCAACTCGTTCGGCGTCCTGGAAATCGCACGCGCCGAAGGCAGCGCCTCCGAGGGTCTGGGCACGGAACGCGGCGCACCGATCGTCGTGACCGACGACGCAGCGCCGCCGTAGCCCGCCAGGGCAGCAACGCGCCAAAGCAATCATTGTCTCTGCAGCGCCTGTCTTTCGATCTTCGCCCAACTATCCCTCAGCGTCACGATGCGATTGAACACGGGCTTGCCGCTCGCATGGCCCACGGCGTCCGGGGTGAAGTACCCGCTGCGCTCGAACTGCAGGCGATCGCCCGCGTCGACGTTGCCGAGCGATGGCTCGACCAGCGCTTGCAGCACCTCGAGCGAGTCA
>JBFGFX010000022.1:0-21066 GCA_041579335.1 Woeseiaceae bacterium
GGCGCCGCCACTCGCCGACGAGGCCGGCGAGCTCGTCGAGCGAGTAGACCGAGTCCATCAGTCCGTGGCTCTGGGCGTGGATCGCCTGCAGCACGCTGGCCTGGTCGACAGCCACCGCGCCGCCCTTGCCGACCACGATGCCGGCAGCGAGATTCGCAAGGTGGCTGGCGTCGGCCCAGTCGAGCCCGACGGTGCGCGCCGCCGCGAGCGCCGCGATGACGGTATCGCCGGCGCCGGTGACGTCGAAGACCTCGCGTGCAACCGCGGGGCTGTGCTCGATGACGTCGGCCGCAATCAGGGTCATGCCGTCCGCGCTTCGTGTCAGCACCATGCTGTCGATGTCGTGTTCCTGAATAAGCCCGCGTCCGGCTTCGATCAGCGCGTCGACGTCGCGGGCACTGACGCCCGTGGCCAACTCGAGCTCGGCGAGATTCGGCGTTATCACGGTTGCGCCGCGATAACGGCTGAAATCGGCTCCCTTCGGATCGACGAAGGTCGGAATTCCGAGCTCATTCGCCTTTGCAATCACGCTCCCGCAGCGCTCGCGACTCAAGGCGCCCTTGGCGTAGTCCGACAGAATGATGCCGTCGATCCCCCTCGACAGCTGCTCTTCGATGTTCTGCAACAACTTCTCGCCGGATGCGACATCGATCGGCCCTACTTCCTCCGCATCCACACGCAGCACGTGCTGATGCCCGGTGATGATGCGCGTCTTCGTGATCGTCGGACGGTCGTCGAGAGCGACGATGCCTGCCGCATCGATGGATGAGAGCTCGAGAGCCTCGATGAGGTCGGCGCGTCCCTTGTCGTTGCCCGTCAGGCCAACGAGGCCGACTCCGAGGCCGAGGCCCGCGACGTTCAGAGCGACGTTGCCGGCCCCGCCGGCCCGCTGCGCCTCGCGCCGGTAGCGCAGCACGGGCACCGGCGCTTCGGGTGAGATGCGGTTAATGTCGCCCCACAGGTAACGGTCGAGTATGACGTCGCCGAACACCAGTAAGCGTTTCTTGTTGAACACCGATCGAATTGCTTCGGCGATGCGCGCGTTGTCGGGCAGCTCAGCCGGCATCGACGGATTTGGCTTCGACCCAGTCGCAGATGATGTGACCGATCAGGATGTGCGCTTCCTGGATGCGCGCGGTATCGTCGGCCGGCACGATCAGGCAATGCTCGACCAGATCTTTCATCGCCCCGCCGTCGCGGCCGGCGAAACCGACCCTGACCGCTGCGCGGTCGCCCGCCAGCTTGAGGGCCTCGTTCACATTCGGACTGTTGCCGGAGGTCGAAATACCGACGACGACGTCTCCCGCCCGGCACAAGGCGTCGACTTGACGCGCGAACACCTTTTCATAGCCATAGTCGTTACCGACCGCGGTCAGAATCGACGTATCCGTCGTCAATGCGATCGAAGCCAGCCCGGGACGCTCTCGCGTGAATCGGCCCACGAGCTCGGCGGCGAGGTGCTGGCTGTCCGCGGCGCTGCCGCCGTTACCCATCCACAGCACCTTGCCACCGGCCTCCAGACAGTCGGACATGGCCGTCGCGATTGCGGTGATTTGATCTTTTAGACCACGGACGGCGGTGATCACATCGATGTGGTCGCCGATCGCTTTGTCAATGTCAATCATGATCGACTCGACCTTCCGACAATGCGTCTACGAACTCGAGCAGTCTATCAAATACCGGTACATCATTCCGCGCCCGCCCGGGCAAGGGCTTGCCCGATCGTACGAGCGCCGCGCGGCAGCCCGCGGCGTGCGCCGCGACGACGTCGCGCTCCGAGTCGCCCACCATCCACGTGGCGGCGCGATCGAAACCGTAGTCACGAGCAGCCTGCTCGATCAGCCCGGGACGCGGCTTGCGGCAGTCGCAGTCGTCGTCATCGGTGTGGGGACAAACGTAGACGGCGTCGATCTTACCGCCCGCCGCGGCAATCTCCTCGTGCATACGTGCGTGTATGGCGCGTAGCTCGTCGATCGCGAGATCGCCGCGGCCGACGCAGGCCTGGTTCGTGATGACGAGCACGGCAAAGCCCAGATCGTTGAGCCTGGCGATCGCCGTTGCGGCGTCCGGCAAGAGCTCGAAATCTTCGACGCGACAGACGGAGCCCGGCAGATCCTTGTTGATGACGCCGTCCCGATCGAGCAGCACGAATCGAGGCACCTCAGGCATCGCCGACCTTCGTGAACGCCTTGAGCTCGGCGATCCGCTGGTCGAGGTCTTGCTCTTTTCTGAGAATCCAGAAGATGTGCTTGCCGAACAGCGTCTGCGGCGCCAAGTTGAGCTTCACACGCTCCCAGAGAATAGTCTTTCTTCGACTCGACTCGATGTGCCTGTTCTTTCCCCGATATCTGAAGTAGGCCAAAAGCGACAGCGGGACGATAAACGGATACATCAATAGACCCAAAACGACCGATGTCGGGCTCCAGGCGGTCGTACGGCGTTCGACGACCCCGAAACCCGTGATCGTGCAGATCGTCTGCAGATGCTGCACGCCGCAGAGGAACAAATGACCGAAATAGAGCCGGTCCGTCTCCTTTTCCGTGAACCACAGGCTGTCGATCTCGGTGACGGGCATGCGCCGCATGGAGTCCGACTCGGCGATCGCCATCCAGAATCTGCCGCGAGCGTTCGATAGATTCGGCGTCGTGACGATCAGCGTGCCGCCCTTTTTGAGCGCGCGATTGAACTCCTTGAACAGCGCAATCTTGTCCGGCAAGTGCTCGATGCCCTCCTGGCAAATGAGAACGTCGGCGTATCCGTCTTCGACCGGGACGCCGTCGTTCAAATCCGCGTACTCGCCGCGGACGCCTTCGACCTTCGTGAATTCGGGATACAGATCGAACGCCCGAACCTGCGCTCCTCGCTGCGCCAAGGTAAAGCTCGCGCGGCCTTCGCCCGCCGGGATGTCAATCGCCGTCTTGCCGCCGAGAGCCGGCAGCGAGGCCAGATACGGCAGGACGTACCGATCGATGCTCCCGACCGGTGAGATGGTCTGTTCGCCCATCGAGGTCTCCAACGAATGGTAGCGCCATTGTAATCAGAGATGAGCCCTGTGATCTAACCAATTGAATAAAAAGGTTTTCCGAAGGCACGGTCGTAGCAGCGGCTTCCGCCGCGACTGACCGGGGCTAAGGCCCCTCCTCCGACAGACCGGCGGAAAACGACCAATTTCTTCATCGACGCTCGTCAAATAGAGAAACGGGTACGGAGTTGTCTCGGTGAGGATCTTCGTCATCAGTCTGAGAACGCAGGTCGAACGCAGACAAGCGATGCGCACGCAGCTCGAGCGGCTGAATTTGAGGTTCACGTTCTTTGACACTATCGACATGCGACAGACCAAGACGAAGTACTTCCGGGCCCTCGACCTGCACCAGTTCCAGTTGAACACCGGTCGATTTCCGTTGACCAACGAAGTCGGCTGTTTTGCCAGTCATCTGACGCTCTGGAGAACATGCATCACGCTGGGCGAGCCGATCATCATTCTCGAGGACGACGCCTGCGTGGAAGACGGTTTCTCGGATGCCATCCTTTTCCTCGAACGAAAAGGCGGCGATCTCGGCTTCGTCAGTTTGGAGGAGAATCGCCTTCGGCTGGGATGCGCCGAAGCCAGGAGCCGTTCGTTCGCGTTGCACTATTGTCCGAAGTACTCGCGGAGAGCCATGGCCTATGCGATCGCTCCGACCGCCGCGCATCGCTTCGTCGAAGCCAGTCGGTATCTGACCGCGCCGGTGGACCGATTCATTGAAGAAGTCTGGGTGCACAAGCAGCCGCTCTATCAACTCTCCCCCCACGTGGTCTCCGCCGGTGAGATCGCGATGAACTCGACCACGATCGGGCTTCGCCGGCGGCTGCGCTGCCGCAGGCTGTCCTCGAGATGCGAAAGAGCGCTCTACAACGGCCGCAACAATGTCAGGCGTGTGCTCTTCAATCTGATCTACAGGGCCAGGAAGCTGGGCGCGTTGCGGCAGTCGAAGTGCCTGCCGGGCTCTGGCCACGTGTCCGTCGCCGGCAGGGGCGGTAGTCGTTAGGCGTACGTGCCAGAGCGTGGATGTCATTTTGAACGAACGGTCGTCGATACCCGCTACCAACTGAGCCGCTGACTCAGCCCTGGCCCGCGCTTTACCTGCTGCAGACGGCGTTCCCGAGGTCGACCATTGACGTGCTAGTCTCGCCCGTGGTCGACAAGTTCGCCCGGGTTTGTCCGTTCGTCGACGACGTCTTTGTGGACAGCGGCGACGACGCCGCGCTGGTCCATTTGTTGAAGTCCCGGCGATACGACGAGGCGGTGGCGTTACACTCTCCCTGGCGTATTTGTAAGCTTCTTAGGGACACGAATCCATCGGCAAGCCGCCGTTGCTTGCAATGTGGTGCTGACGTTCAGCGGCGAGGAGCGCGCATTGGCAATCGCACTTCGACGGCAGTTGGTCGCCAACGGCGTTCGTGCGGATCTCGCCCGGCCGTTGAGCGATCTGGGAGAATTCGCCAGGTCTCTGGTCGCTGCGGACCTGTTCATAGCCGGCTCGACGGGTCCGTTGTTCACCGCGGGCCTGCACGACGTGCCCACGGCCGGCTTCTACGTCGCGAGGCGATCCCGGGCCGACATTCGCTGGCAAACGTTGTCTCAGATCGGAAAACGCCTCGAGTTCACGCCACCGATCGGGCGAAGGATCGGCCGCGACTTGTCGCTGGTGGACATCGAGCACGCGGCAAACGTAATCGCGCGGTTGTTGGACACCCATTACCGCGAGGTGCATGACCGGCGCTTGCCCCGGTCGATCGCGCTCAATCGCGGCGAATCAGCTTCAGGCTTTCCTCGATCAGCGTAAGCCTCAGTGACCGGACCGGGAACGTCGCATAGGCCTGCCGGGTGAAGATCGGCGCCTCCGCCACTTCGTGCAGCAGCCCGAGCTCGATGTCCTTTGCGACCATGCGCCTCGGTAGGTAAGCGCTCCCGCCGATCAGGCTGATGTATTCGAGCGCCATCTTTGCGTGGGACACGCGGGTGATCGCTTCGGGTGCGTCGGGGAACGCGCGGCGGTGGTCGAGGGCGAATGACAGTCCCCAATCCACGTACACGTAGTTGTGCTCCAGCGCCCGCTCGAGGTCGAATCCGGCGCCGCTCGACACCAGGATGAACTCGACGGCTGCGATCTCGTGCACGTGCATGATGTCTAGCTGGGCGGGCTCGAGCATGATGGCGACATCGAGCGTGCCGTCGATGAGCTTTCGCGTCAAAACATCCGGCGACTGGGACTCGGCGATGATCGCCAGATTCGCATAGGCGCGGCGCAGGTCGTGCAGCCAGCGCTGCAGCAGGACGTCCCACAGGCGTAGACTGCCGCCGATCACCAGCTGCTCGCTCGCCGCGGCGAGCGACACGTCCTGGCGCGCCGCCCGCCAGGCTGCAATCAGCTTTTCGGCATGACGCACCAGCCGACCCCCCTCCGGCGTCAGCCGCATCTCGCGGCGGCTGCGCTCGAACAGGGTCACGCCGAGCTGCGCTTCCAGCGACTTCAGGCGGCTGCTGATCGCAGCTTGGGTGACGAACAGCGCCTCGGCCGCACGGCCGAAATGGCGGGTGCGGTTGAGCTCCAGGAAGGTGCGCAGCAGCTCGAGATCCATCCTCGATTTATAAACATTTTTTATTGAATCTGCAATTATTTTTAGTTGGATTTATGATAGCCGGCTTCCTAGAGTGACTGCTGCCTGCGGCCTTCGGGCGCGCGGGCGCTACCACTTGCCACTCGAGGAGGCTCATATGAGTGTTGTGATTCGACGGTTCGGCCGCCTGCTGGCGGCAGCGCTGCTGCTTGGCGCCGGCGCCACGATCGCGCTCGGCCAGGATGATCTGCGGGGCACGCTGTTCGCGAAGACGGACGACGCGTTGAAGGCGGCGAACGAAGCGCGCGCCAACGTGCTGGCGCCGAAGAGCTACGCCGAAGCGGCGGCGGCATACCGCGCCGCTGAAGACAAACTGCGTCGCGGCCGCAGCATCGACAGCATCAAATCCGACCTCGACGATGCCGCGCAGGCGCTGCGGCGGGCCGTCGAGGCAACCCGGCTAGCCAACGTCACGCTGACTTCGGCCATTCAGGCGCGCGACGACGCGGAAGCCGCCAACGCAGCGTCGTTCGCGAGCGCCGATTGGCGCAAAGCCGAAGAGAGATTCGCATCGGCGGCAATGCGCTTGGAGGACGGCAACGTCAATTCGGCGAGGTCCCGCGCGCAGGATGCCGAGGAGTTGTACCGCGCCGCCGAGCTCGCCGCCATCAAGGTGAATTACCTCGACGAAACCCGGCGACTGATCTCGCAGGCGAAGGAAGCGCGTGTCGACCGCTACGCGCCGAAGACGCTCGCCAAAGCGGAGTCACTGCTGAATCAAGCGGAGACGGCCTTGAATCGGGATCGCTACGATACGGATGAGCCGCGGAGCCTGGCACGTCAGGCGAAATACGAGGTGAAACACGCGATGTACCTTGCGCGGGAACTGAAGCCCGTGCGAGACCGAGACGTCAGTCTCGAAGACTTCGCGCTGTCGATGGAGGTGCCGATAGTGAGCATTGCCGGGTCGCTCGACCTGGTTGCCGAGCTGGACGAGGGTTATGACGGCCCGACGAACGCCATTGTCGGCCGAATCGCCTCGCTGCAGAAAGACGCGTACGAGCTGAGCGAGCGACGCGCGCAGATCTTCGGCCTGGAGGAAGAGATCCAGCGCCTCGAGAACGAGCTGGGTGTTCAATCCGACCGGCTCGCCGCTCAGGAGGCGCAGCGTCGCAAGTTTCGTCAGGTCGAAGACATGTTCAATGCCGAGGAGGCGCAGGTCTTGACGCAGGGTGAGAACATCCTGATCCGCCCGATCGGCTTGGTGTTCCCGAGCGGCAGCGCGCAGATCGAAACGGCCTATTTCGGCTTGCTGCGCAAGGTCCAGGATGCGATCCGAGTGTTTCCGGACAGCTATGTCGTCGTCGAGGGACATACGGACTCGTTCGGCGGCGATGCCACGAATCTGGAGCTGTCGCAGGCACGGGCAGAAGCCGTTCGCGAATACCTGCTAGCCAATATGCGCGAGTTGCCGCCTGGTGACGTCGAGCCCGTCGGCTACGGCGAGTCGCGACCGGTTGCGAACAACGAGACCGTTGAAGGCCGTGCGAAAAATCGCCGCATAGACGTCGTCATTCGGCCGAAAGCGGGGATCCGCACGACAAGCTCTCGCTGACGCGACGGAGTCGAGGCTCGGCCGGGACTAGGGTCGGGCCTCGACGTACAAACGATGATGAATCCTTACGGCCCACAGTCCGAGCGCAGCAAGAGGCTCGCCGCAAAAGCCGCCTATTCGAAAGCAGCGCGAAAAAAACTGATCGAGTCCAGAGCCAAGCTCGACGGCGTCAAAGCGGCGATCAAAAACGCCATTGCAACGGGACAGATCGAATCGAGCGAACGACTCGAGCGTGCGCAGCGCGCGATGGACGCCCATCTCGCGACCGCCGAGTCGCGAATCGAGCGGCTCAGGAAGTCCGGCGATGACGCTTGGGAGGACGCCCGAAATGAAGTCGACAACGCCTGGGAAGACCTTTCCCAGTTGATCAAGAAACTCGTCGCCCGACTCTCCGACGAGTCGCGATAGCTGAGAGGATCAATACGCGACGAGCCCACCGTAGCTCGGCGCGCAGCATGAGGCCCAGCATGGCATACAGAATACTGATTACGGCTGCGCTATTTATCCTGGTGATGATCTTCGCGGTGCAGAACGCCGCGATCGTCGAGATTCGCCTGTTGGTTTGGCAGGTTGCACTTCCGAGATCGCTACTGATCTTCATGATGCTGTTGACCGGCATTATTATCGGCTGGTTTGCGAGATCCATTGTGCGGATCTCGAGGTACAAAGAATGATTGCTCAATGCATGACACGCGTTTTCTGTGTGCTGGCGGCGCTGTGCCTGCCGCTCACGGCAGCAACGGCCGAGAACGATCTCGGTGCGTGGACTATATTCTCGACGACGGATGCGTTCCGATCCGACGAGGGAACGACTCGCTGGCACTATTGGTTCGATGCACAGGCGCGCTACTTCGATCTCGGTAGTGGCACCAATCAGTGGCTGGCACGCCCGGCCATCGGCTACCGGCTCGACGGGAACATGAAGGTCTGGCTCGGTTACGCCCGCTTTCGTTCGCACAACCGCGCCGGCAACGTGGGTTATGAGAGTCGCTACTGGCAGCAGCTCGATTGGACCGCGGGCCTTTGGCTCGGCGGAAACGTCTCGATGCGCGCGCGTCTCGAGCAGCGCGACGTGAGCGCGGGCGACGATCTCGGTGTCGTGCTGCGCTTCATGACCAAGTACGTCCGCCCGATGAACGACAGCACCGACCTGATCGTCGCGCTGGAGCCGTTCGTCGACTTGGTCGATACCGATTGGGGCGGCGATGCGGGACTGGGCCAAAACCGCACGTTCATCGGCGTAGGCTGGCGCTTGGGCGATGGTATGTCGTTGGAAACCGGATACATGAATCAGTACCTTTGGGTAGACCGTGCGCCGGACCGAATGAATCATCTCGGCATCGTCAATTTCAAGGTAAGGCTTTAGAACGTGCTGCAGTGGAGTGAGGGTTCGTTGGACAAACATACATTGATACCGTTGTTGGTAGCGTCGCTGGTTCCAGCGATGGCCGCCGCCCAGGACGCGGCACCGATCAGCGCGGAGCGGCCGGGCTTCAGCTCGTCGCCGACGACGCTCTCGCCCTCGATGCTGCAGGTCGAAACCGGCTATCAGTACACGCGCGACGGCGGCGGAGATTTCAGCGACCACACGCTGCCGCTCGCGCTGATCCGTGTCGGCCTGGCCGAGCGGTTGGAGCTGCAGCTCAGCTGGGCCGGCATCTCGTGGACGGAGGTCGGCGGCCGTGACTTCGATGGTGCCAATGACGCCGGCATCGGCGTCAAGTGGCAGGTAACGGGGTCCGACGCTTTGTTCCCGCTGGCGTTCTTTGCCGGGCTGTCGTTGCCGGTCGGCGACGACGAGTTCAGCAGCGACGACGTCGATCCGACCCTCGGCGTATTTTGGACGCACAGTGCCGGCCTCGACTGGTTCGGCACGGTGCTGCTCAGCGAATCGGACGGCGACGTCACCGTAGGCAATGCGCTCGGTGTTTCTCTACCGATCGACGCCGACACGGGCGCGTATATCGAATATTTCGGCAGCTATGGCGGCGGGGCCGGCCCGGAGCACGTCTTGAACGGCGGCGTCGCGTATTTGCCGCGCCGCGATCTCCAGCTCGACGTGCACGCCGGTGCCGGGCTCAACGGCCGGGCGGTCGACTTCTTTCTCGGCCTCGGTCTCGCCTACCGCTTCTGACCGACCGTGTACCATACGCTCGCATGACGACTCCGCTACGCGACCGAAATCGATCGGCTGACGCAGCGCTGGAGCTCGCCAGCCTGATTCACATACCGACCGCCGCCCTCCTGCTGGCTTGCACCGCGAGCGCGAACGAGCTGAGCTTCGAAGGCGGGATCACGACCGTCGCCCAAGGCTCAGACGACAGCCGCGCAGAAGCCGAGGTGACCGTGTCGGCTGACTTATTCGTCACATTGCCGCGGCGAAACGGCGAGTGGCTACTTTATATAGAAGCCAGCTCCTCGCCGAGGTCGAGCGGCGTCTCGGCGTTCTATCCGACCGTGAATGCCGATGCGCGCTCGGTGTTGACGCAGGACGGCGGCGGCGGTGTGCAGGTCTCCGAGCTCAACTACACTTTCTTCATGGATGGCGGCCGGTCACTCATGCTCGGCCTGATCGATCCGTCTGCGTGGCTGGACCGCGGGCGAATCGCGAACGACGAGAACCAGCATTTTTTGAACGGCAGCTTCGTGAACAATGCGACGATCGAGTTCCCCGACTACACGCTCGGCGCCGTGTATCGCCTCGCCGGCAAAGGATCGCGACCCGAGATGACCTTCATTGCCACAGGATCCGACGGCATCGCCGACATCCCGGATCGGTCCTACCAAGATCTCCTCGACCTCAACTCCGGCGGGCGCAGCGCCTTCCTCGGCGCCGGCGCCAGCTGGCTTTACGACCGCGCCTCCTGGCGGCTCGGCGCATGGCTCCGGACGGACGATCACACCGTCGCCGACAGCGACACCGACACCGAGTGGAATTACGGCGTCTATGGTGTGTTCGGGTGGCGCTCGCACGTGAACGCGATGAACGTGCGGGTCGGCGTCGCGAATCCCGACGTGTCGATTGCCGGCGGGTTCGTCGCAATCGCGTACGAGCGCGAAACCCCGCTCGGGCTCTTCGGCATCGGCATTGCCCGCACCCATATCTCCGAAGGTTTTCGCGCATCCGGCCGCGGTTTTGCGCTGGATACGGAGGCCTTTTTTCGCATCCCGATATTCGGTGACTCCGGTCATATAACGCCCTCCGTACAATACGTCGAAAACCCCGGATTCGACGCCTCCGACGCCACGGCGCAGACGTCCGCCGTCGTCCCGGGGCTGCGTTTCCACTGGTCCTTTTGACGATATACCAGCGATGAACGAGCCCACGGATCTCCTCACTCTCGGATGGCGCGAATGGGTCGGACTGCCGGCGCTCGGCATCTCGCAGATCAAGGCCAAAGTCGATACCGGCGCCAGAACGTCGGCGCTCCACGCATTCGCCATTCGCAGTTATTCCGAGAACGGGATCGACAAGATCGAATTTCAAATTCATCCTATGCAGAGAGATAACGACTTGGTCGCGACGTGCACGGCCGAGGTATTGGATAAGCGCATCGTCACGGATTCCGGGGGCCATAAAGAAGAACGCTTCGTGATCGCCACACCGATATCGATCGGCGCCTATACATGGATGATTGAGATGACGCTGACCGCGCGGGACGACATGCTGTTTCGTATGCTGTTGGGCCGGACCGCGATCAAGGGCCGCGCTCAAGTCGATCCGTCTCGATCGTATCTGATCGGCAAGAAGAAGAGGCGCAAGAAAAAGAAGGAGCGGCCGCATGACACCCAATAAACCGATCGAGATCGGCGACACCGTCGTCAAACCGGGCCAGCGTGTGAACATCAATCTGCCGGTCGCAGACTTGTACACGGCGACCTCATTGTGCATGCCCGTCCACGTCGTCTGTGGCCGAAGAGCGGGTCCCGTGCTGTTCGTTTCCGCGGCTATACACGGCGACGAGCTCAACGGCGTCGAGGTCATCCGACGATTGCTGAAGCGGAGGGCGCTGTCTTCGATTCGAGGGACCCTTGTTGCCGTGCCGGTCGTCAACGTCCACGGCTTCCTGTATCAGTCCCGCTATCTCCCTGACCGACGAGACCTGAACCGCTCGTTCCCCGGCAGCGCCAAAGGTTCCATCGCCGCCAGGCTCGCAAATCTTTTCATCACGCAGATCGTATCGAAGGCCGAGTACGGCATCGATCTGCATACCGGCGCGATCAACCGCTCGAACCTGCCGCAGATACGCGCGAATCTCGACGAGGGCGACACGCTCGAGATCGCTAAGGCCTTCGGCGCTCCCGTCGTCATCAATTCGAACATACGCGACGGCTCCCTGCGGGGCTGCGCGTCCGAGCTGGGCATGCCGGTCCTGCTCTACGAAGCCGGTGAGGCGCTGCGCTTCGACGAGACCTCTATACGCGCCGGCCTGCGCGGAATCCTGAACGTGATGCGCCATATCGGCATGCTGCCCAAGAGGAAATCGCACAAGGTGGTGACGCCCGTCGTCGCGCGCTCGACGCGCTGGGTGCGCGCGGTCTCGAGCGGGATCGTCAGCGGCAAAGTCAGGCTCGGCAGCAGCGTTGCCGAGGGACAGACGCTCGCGACGATCAGCGACCCGCTCGGAGAAGAGGTGGATAAAGTCGTTGCACCGTGGGACGGGATCGTCATCGGGCGGAGCAATCTGCCGCTCGCGCACGAGGGTGACGCGCTTTTTCACCTGGGCTCGTTCAAGGACGTGCCCAAAGTGGAAGACGCCCTCGAGACGTTTGCCACAGCGCATGAAGACACGGCAACATAGGACCGCTGAGACCAGCTTAGTGCACGCACCGGGGATGAAACCATGAAGATCGGAATTTTATCGACGAACAGGAACCTCTATTCAACCAAGCGTCTGGTCGAGGCAGGGGCGGAACGCGGCCACGACATGCCGGTGATCAACCACAAGCTGTGCTACATGAACATCACCAGCCACAATCCGAGCGTGCACCTGAAGGGCCAAGCGATCACCGGGGTCGACGCGATCATCCCGCGGATCGGAGCATCCGTATCGTTCTACGGCACCGCCGTGGTCCGCCAGTTCGAAATGATGGGCGTCTACTCGGTCAACGAGTCGGTCGCGATCACGCGATCCCGGGACAAGCTCCGCGCACTGCAACTCTTGTCCAGAAAGGGCGTCGGCCTGCCGGTCACGGGCTTCGCCAGCTCCCCCAGCGATACTGAAGACCTCCTGAAGATCGCGGGCGGCGCGCCCGTCGTCATCAAGCTGCTCGAAGGCACGCAGGGCGTCGGAGTTGTCCTCGCCGAGACGAAGAAGGCGGCGGAGAGCGTCGTCGAAGCGTTTCGCGGCTTGAAAGCAAACTTCATGGTGCAGGAGTACATCAAGGAGGCCGGCGGCGCCGACATACGCTGCTTCGTCATCGGCGACAAAGTCGTCGCCGCGATGAAGCGCCAGGGCAAAGAGGGAGAGTTCCGCTCCAACCTGCACCGCGGCGGCTCGGCCAAATTGATCAAGATCACACCCGAAGAACGCTCGACGGCCGTACGTTCGGCCAGAGTCATGGGCCTCAACGTGGCCGGCGTCGATCTGCTGCGCTCCAACCACGGTCCTGTCGTCATGGAAGTGAATTCCAGCCCGGGGCTAGAGGGCATCGAGACGGCCACGAACAAAGACGTAGCCGGCATGATCATCGAATTCATCGAGAAGAACGCGAAGCTCGGCAAGACCCGGACCCGCGGCAGTGGTTGACGCCCGCGCGTCAAACGACGACGGCGAGTGACTCGCAATGCTCGATCAAGCAATACAAATCTGGAATTTCATACTGCTGACGATGCCGGGCGGACAGACCGTCTCAGTCGGTCAGATCGTTTCGGTGCTGTTGTTGCTGGTGTTCGGCTATCTCGGCAGCCGTTTCGTGGGCTTCCTTCTCGGCCGCCGCCTGGCAGACACGAAATTGCGCCCGGACGTCGTGCACATACTGAAACGTATTGCGTTCTTCACCATTCTGGTCCTCGTCGTACTGACCGCGCTGAGCTTCCTCGGCATTCCCCTGACCGCATTCGCGTTCGCGACCGGCGCGATCGCGATCGGCGTCGGCTTCGGCGCGCAGAACATCATCAACAACTTCATCAGCGGCTGGATACTGATGGCCGAGCGGCCGATCCGAATCGACGACTTCATCGAGATCGACGCATGGCGGGGCACCGTCGAGCGCGTCGGCAATCGCTCGACCCGGATCCGACGCACGGACGGTGTTCATCTGTTGGTGCCGAACAGTCAGCTGCTCGAGCGCACCGTCGTGAATTGGACGCTCGTGGATGAGCAGATCAGGACTACGGTTCGGGTCGGCGTCGCCTACGGCTCGCCGGTGCGTCTCGTGTCCGACCTGATATTGCAGGCGGTGACCGAGCAGAAAGCGGTCAAGTCGACGCCGGAGCCGACCGTGGTGTTCGAAGACTTCGGCGATAACGCGCTCGTTTTCGACGCCTTTTTTTGGTGCGACGTCACCAGCGAGCGATTGCTGCGTAAGATCCGCAGCGATGTGCGATTCCGCATATCGGAGCTGTTCGTCGAGAACGGAATCGTCATCGCCTTTCCGCAGCGCGACGTGCATCTGGATCTGAACGACCCGCTCGAGATTCGTCTTATGTCTGCTGATCCGAATGAGGCTGCCGGCGGGGCCCAACAACAACAATAAGGATGAAGAATCTCGGGGTATTTTTCCTCGCCGTCAGCTCAGTGCCGGGAAGATCCTGGTGATCTCCGCAAACGGCGGCGACACACGGAACCGGGGCTCGACTCCGCGATCAAAATGTCTATCGTCTGCAGTCCGCGTTGGCGCTGGGTGCCTCGTGTGCAATGCTGACCACCGATGGCCTGGGCTAATCGTCCCGCGATGGGACGGTGGCTGCGCTTCGTAGGTGCTCTTGACTATGGCTACAAATGACCCGCAGTTTCTGCACGTATGTCTCCTCGACGGTCAAGGGGGCGCCGCTGACCTCGATCCCGAGGGCCTGGAGCGTTGGTCGAAGGAGCAAGGCGTGCTGTGGGTCCACATCGACGTCAATGACGACGCTTCGCGTCGGTGGCTGGCAAACGCCAGTGGGCTGGATGAGCCGATCGTCGATGCGCTTCTGGCCGGGGAGACGCGTCCTCAATCGTACGTCACGGACAACGGTCTCTTGACAGTGCTGCGCGGCGTCAACACCAATCCGGGCGAGGATCCCGAGGACATGGTCTCGGTCCGGGTATGGATCGAGCACGACCGGATCGTCAGCACCAGACGGCGCCGCCTGCTGTCGGTCATCGATATCTACGAGTCGCTAAAGCGAGGCGCCGGACCGACGTCCTCCGGCAAGTTCCTAACGACGCTGATTGGCCGGCTCGCGGATCGCATCGGCGACTTCGTCGACAGCATCGAAGATCGCGTCGCCGCGGCCGAAGACGAGATGGCGGATCAGGATCAGACGGTGTTCCGGCAAACGATAACGACGCTCCGGCAGCAAATCGCCTCGGTTCGCCGTTTTCTGGCGCCGCAGCGGGACGCCTTGGACCGCCTGTATCGCCAGCCCGGTGCTTGGCTATCGCAGGCCGAGATCCAGGATTTTCGCGAGGAAGCGGATCGAATCACTCGATACCTCGAGGATCTGGACTTAGCGCGCGAGCGCTCGATGGTCCTGCGCGAGGAATTTCTGGGACAGCTGGCCCAAGAACAGAACTCTAGAATGTACGTGCTATCCGTCGTCGCGGCGATCTTCCTGCCGCTGACGTTCATCACCGGGCTGTTGGGTATGAACGTCGGTGGACTGCCTGGCCTCGAGAGCCCGAGAGGCTTTCTCGCCTCGGTCGTGGTCATGCTCGTCGCCGCGGCAGCGCTGCTGGCGTATTTTCGGCGGAGAAAGTGGCTTTGATGCCTCGCCATGTTCCTGCGCATTCTCAAAGGCGTAACGCCACTCCTACTACTCCTGCCCACGCCGGTCGCCGCGGAGCTTGCTATCTCGGGCATCGAAGGCGAGCTCGAGCGCAACATCCGCGCCTACCTGAGCATTGCATCCGAACCCTGCGACGCGCAACCATGGCGGATCCGCCGCCGCTATCGAGCGCTCGAAACCGAGATCCGCGAAGCGCTCGAGCCGTTCGGCTACTACGAACCCGAGATTACGCGGTCGTTGACGCTAGACGACGACTGCTGGCTAGTGACGATCGGCATCGATCCCGGCGAACCGGTCAGGCTGCGGCAGGTCGACATAAAGATCGATGGTGCCGCATCGGAGGACCGTGCATTCAATACCGCAAGGCGCAGCAGGTCGCTTGCGCCCGGCGAGGTCCTGCGACACGCTGAATACGATCGGCTCAAGAGATCGCTGCAGACCCTGGCGGCCAATCGCGGCTACGTCGAGGCGGACTTCGTCGAAAGCCGTTTGGACATTTGGCCCGAAGAACGAGCGGCTGATATCACGATGCATTTCGACAGCGGTCCTCGGTACCGCATCGGCGATATCCATCAAGATCAGACGTTCTTGGAGCCGTCGATCGTCGACGGCTACCTGAACCTCGAGAGCGGCGCACCCTTCGACGGCAACGACCTGGCGCGCGCGCATCGTGATCTGTCGACCAGCGCCTACTTCGGCCGCGTAGAGGTCACGCCCGACTTCGATAACGCCGCAGGCGAGCAGATACCGATCCGCGTGTCGCTGCAGCCCGGTCCGCGGATCGAATACACGGTCGGTGTCGGCGCTTCCACGGATACGGGGCTGAGATTTCGCGCCGGCTTCCGAAACAACCGGGTGAATCGCAAGGGACACCGGATCATCTCGGACCTCGGTGTGTCTCAGGTTGTCCAGGGTCTTACCGCCGAGTATCGCATTCCGCTCGAAGATCCGCGGCGCGAGTGGTTCAGCTTTACCGGCGCACTGTCGAACGAGGAAACGGACACGTTCGACAACGAGACGCAGCGCCTCGGCATCCGCTGGACAAGAGCGATGAGCGAGACCTGGCTCAGGACGGCGTCGCTGGACTTCAGCAACGAGACGTTCGCCGTCGGCAGTGACGTCGACACGAGCCGGTTCATCGTGCCGGCGATCTCGTTCGATCACAAGCTCGCCGATCGGGATGTATTCCCGTTGCGGGGACGTCGTCTCGGCGCCGAGCTTCGCGGCACCGACGAAACGTTGGGCTCCACGACCTCCTACGTGCAGACCTCGGTCTGGATGCGTTGGATCCGCGGCTTCGGCTCCGGAAACCGCGTCTTGGCGCGGTTGAATGCGGGGACGACCGCGTCCCAGGACTTCACTAGGCTGCCGCCGTCGGTGCGGTTCTTCGCCGGCGGCGATGAATCGGTGCGCGGCTTCGACTACAACAGTCTCGGGCCGAAAGACGCGGACGGCAACGTCGTTGGTGGCAGCAATTTGCTGGTCGCAAGCGTCGAGTACGAGCGCCTCTTACGGGGTAATTTCTACGGGGCCGTCTTCGTCGACGCCGGCAACGCGTTCGACGATACCGCCTTCGAAGCCGAGGTCGGCGCCGGCATCGGCCTGAAGTGGCTGTCCCCGCTCGGACCGATCCGCTTCTACCTCGGGTATCCGCTGACGGAGGACGATCCCAGCGTTCGCTTCCATCTGCGTCTGGGCGCCGATTTATGAGGCTCTTCCGAAGAGTATTGCTCGCAGCGGCCATTGTCGTCGCGCTTGCGGCCGGCGGCGTCTATTGGCTCGTGGGCAGCGACGGCGGCACGCGCTGGCTGCTCAGGCAGGCCTCCGCCGTGCTGCCGGAAGGATTGACGCTGGGCGATTCACAAGGTGCCCTCCTGCGCGGCGTCCGCATTCGGTCGATCGAGTGGGTGAGCGACCCGCTGGAGATACTTGCGGAGGACGTGTACGTCGACCTCAAGCTTTCGCCGCTCATTTCGCGAATCGTCGCGATCGACGAGCTAGACGTCGCGCGCATCGACATACGAACGTTCGCAGGCGAAGATGCGACCGCGACGAGTGAGCCGGTGTCCATCGATTTACCGGTCGACCTGTCGATCGCCGCGGCGTCCTTACGAAACATCACGGTGCAAACCAATGCGCTCGAAAGAAGTGTCGACGAGCTTCGGCTGGTCGGCGGCCTGCGCGGCTCGGATCTCGACGTCGCTCTCCTATCGCTTCGCAGCCCGTGGCTGACGCTCGACCTCGAGGGAAGCGTGCAACTGTCCGGCGACTATGCAGCGCGCCTGGAGGCGGACTGGCGCTGGGCCGCCTCGGAGGACCTGACCCTTGCCGGCCGCCTCGCGCTCGATGGCGACCTCCGTCGCTACGATCTGGATCATGCGCTTCAGGCGCCGCTCGCGGTCGCAACGACCGGCACCGTTTCGTACGACGCGGGCAGCCTCGTTGTCGATCTGTCCAATGCATGGGAAAACATCGAGTGGGCGGTGGGCCAGCATCGGCTCCAATCGGCGGGCGGCACGCTTCGATTGCAGGGCGGCGCCTCCCGTTTCGACGTCGGGCTGGACGCGCGAGCGCGTTGGGACGAGCTGCCGGAAACGAGCGTAGAGCTCTTAGGCGTGGTCGACGCCGAACGCCTCCAGGTGTCTGAGCTGACGGCCGTCAACGAATGGGGTCGTCTGGAAGCATCGGGTGGCGTCGGTTGGGTTCCCGAGCCGGAGTTCGACGTCGACTACGCGTTGTCCGACCTCGACCCCGCGATGCTGAGCGAAGCAGTGACGGGCAAGGTGACAGTTGCCGGCCGTGCCGTCGGGCGCTTCGGTCCGAGCACCCCCGAGGTCGAGATCACGGTCGATCGTATGCACGGCGAGGTTAACGGCCATCCTCTAGAGGGCGGCGGCCGTTTTTCCTACGCGAACGACGCGGTCGCGATCAGTGACGGGCGCCTTCGTATCGGCGCGAATCGCGTGACGGCAGAGGGCTCGGTCGGCGAGACGCTGGCGCTCTATGCCGCTGTCGATTTGGCGGCCATCTCGGAATTCATCCCAGCCGCGTCCGGATCCCTCGTAGGCAACGTCGCGCTCGAAGGGCCGGTTGCGCTGCCGGATGCGCGGGTGGATCTCACCGGCTCGATGCTCACCTGGTCGGACTACTCGATCGAGACGTTTTCCGCCGACGCCAACATCTCGTCGTCGAATGACAGCAGCGTGCGCATCGACATGGAACGCATCGGCTTGACCAACCGCGTGATCGAGTCCGCCCGTCTGACCGGGGCGGGCCGCATCGACGAGCACGCCCTGACGGCTTCCGTGAGCGCCTTCGACATCGACCTCGAGCTCGAAGCGGCTGGCGGCTACCTTCCGGGCGAGTGGCGCGGCGAGCTCGATTCTTTCGTCATCGCGAGCTCCGCGATCGGCCGGTGGTCGAATCGGGACGCCAGTGAGCTCTTGGCGTCCGCGGAGAACATCAGCTTGTCGACGACCTGCCTGCTCGGCCCCGTCGATCCGACCAGGGCCTGCGTCATGCTCGACTACCGGCCAGGCGGCGCTGCGACCTTCGACCTGTCCGTCAGCGGCATGCCGCTGTCCGCCCTGCCTGTCGAGCTGCCGAGCGAGGTCAGCATAAGCGGCACGATCGCCGCCCATCTGCGCGGTGCTGTCGTGGACGAACGCCTGACGGGCGACGCGTCGGTGGAAGTATCCGGCGCGACGATCGACGTCGACTACGAAGGCGAAACGTTGACGGTCTCCTTTGCGGAGGCTGCCGCGCAGGCCACGATCGCCGATAACGCGCTGGAGTCGTCGCTGCGACTCGGGATTACCGGTGACGCGGGCAGCGCGAATCTGACGCTCGACATTGATGATATTGCCGACAGCCGGTCGGCCATCGGCGGTCGCGCCGATGCGTCGATCAGCGACGTTTCGCTATTGGCCGTGTTCGCTCCGGGCATCGTCGACCCGCGCGGCAGCATCGTCGGCGCCCTGGCCGTGGCCGGCAATTTGAGCGAACCCGAGCTCAATGGCGAGGTCGCGTTGATGGACGGCGCGTTCATCGTTCGACAGGCGGGAATCGAGATTACCGACCTGGACGTTCGTTTGACCCAGCTTTCTCCGGGGCGGCTGCAGCTGGTCGGCGGCGCACGTTCAGGCGAAGGGCGAGTGACGATCCGCGGCGACACGAGCATGAGAGCCGACACGGGCATTCGCAGCGAGATCGTCGTGTCCGGCGATAACTTCGAGCTCCTGCGTCTACCGGATTGGACGGCCACCGTATCGCCGGCCATCACCATCGTGTTCGACGATCGAATGGCGCTCGTGACGGGCGAGCTCGAGATTCCGAACGCCGACATCACGATCAAGCAGATCCCCGAATCGGCCGAGTCGGCGTCGCCGGATGCAATCGTTCACCGCACGGAGGGCACGCAGAGTACAGCGCGCAGACGAATCAGCGTCGACGTCAATACGATCCTGGGCGCAGACGTCAGGCTGTCCGCCTTCGGGCTCAGCACCGGACTGGCCGGCCAGGTGCGCATAAGAGGCGGCACCGATGCACCTTACGTCGGCAGCGGCAGGGTCGCTCTCACCGACGGCCGCTACAAAGCGTACGGCCAGGAGCTCGAGATCGAGCGGGGCGAGCTCATCTTCAACGGGCCGCTCAGCAACCCGCAGCTGGACGTTCGAGCGATTCGTCGCGCCACTGACGTGGTCGCAGGCATTCAACTATCGGGGACGCCGTCGCAGCTTCGGTCGAGCGTGTTCAGCGAGCCGGCGCTAAGCGATGCGGAAGCGCTGTCGTACCTGCTCACGGGTCGACCGCTCTCGCGCGCGACGAGCGGCGAAGGCGACACGCTGAACAACGCCGCGTTCGCTCTGGGGCTCTCCGGCGCCGGCCCGATCACATCGCAGATTCGCGGCCAGCTCGGCCTGGAAACTTTGGCTGTGGAGGGCGGTGCCGACAGCGGCAGGATCGTCGCCGGTAAGCGCTTTGGCGACCGTTTGCTCGTCGAGTACGGCTACGGTCTGATCGACAAGCTCGGCACGCTGCTGCTCCGCTATCAGCTGACCGACCGCATCGTCCTGGAATCTCGGACGGGGACCGTCAGCAATCTGGACGTCGTCTACAGCGTCAAGAAACAGTAGCGGCACCGAACTTTTGGCCGGCGCCGCCCAGCGCATTTCCCGCCCGAAGACCGCCGCTCACCGGCTCCGGACTAGCGGAAATCGACGTCCATCTCGCCCGCATCGTCGAGCCAGTCGATCCGATGAGAACGCCGGTCGTAGGGCTCGAGCCTGACGTGCCGAATCCTGCCGCGGCGCTTCGGCTCGAAGCCGTCGTCGTCGAAATAGGAGTAGTAACGCGGCCTGCGATCGCCGTGATCGCGACACCGGTCGCCGTGGTGCTTGAACATCGATTCAACCTCTAGGGCCTCGTCCGGACGCTGCCGAACGAGGCCGCTGATGATTGACGATCAGTGGGTCTCGAAATACCCGTCCCAATCGTCCCAGTCGCTGAGCTCCTCGCGCAGCCATTTGGAGTCCATGTACCGGTCCAACCGCTGCCACGGTCTCATGTCGTACATGGATATCGGCATCTGATCGATCGGCGTTTCGTCGAAAAGCTCGATATCGAAATCGGGCCCGTAGGCGAAGTCGAACTCGTCGCCTTCGTCGACGGGGCGTTCGCTGTGCTTGGTCATTGGCGTCACCTCAAAAACGTTTCATGTGCTTCTTTGTGGCCGTTTTCTGCGGCCCGAAAGTCTTTCCAATCAGCGTCTATTTTCCGCGCAATATAATCCAGCGCAGCCGGGTGTCAACAAAAATAAATATTTAAAAATCAAGTAGTTATTTACATTGCCGTCGGGTGTCGCCAGTATCGGGCGCACACTGCGCAGCGAAAGATCCGCGCTCGACGCCGCACTTGA
>JBFGFX010000023.1:0-20875 GCA_041579335.1 Woeseiaceae bacterium
ACAGGGCGTTGAGATCCGAGAAGTCCCAGGTGCTGGTCGAGCACATCTCCAGCTGTTTTTCGTTTAGTGTCGTCATCCGTCATCCTCCCAGTGTCATCGGCGGAGTGAACGGCTCCTCGCCGACGGGTCTGTTTTCTTCACATTCGCCCATCTTGCTCGACATCGAGCCGTAACCTCGGGCCGCGGAACCGGCGGTCATACCGTGCGCCACGACGCTCAACGCCACCGTGATGATTACGGCAGCAAAAAGAGTGTCGGTGTTCTCCACCTCGGCCTCTTCGAGGATCAGCAGCACGAACAGGATGGACGCGAGCCCGCGCGGGCCGAACCAGCCGAGAAACGCCGACGTGACCGGCTTGATGCCGGTGCCGAGCAGCGATAGGTGCACCGGCAGCATTCGGAGCACGGTCAAGGCCAGCACGGCGAACAACAGGTGAGCTGCGCTCAGCGTGCCGAGCGCCTGCGGAATCATCGCCGCGCCGAATGCCGCGAACGTCAACAGGATCAGAATCTGACCCTCCGATTCGGCGAACTCATAGAGGAACTTGCACTTCTGCTTGAGCGTGTTGCCGAACGTCAAGCCGGCGACGAATGCGGCGATGAAACCGTTGCCGTGGACGGCTTCGGCCAGCGCGAACGCGCCGAACGCGAGCCCGAGCGCGATCATGCCTTCGGCCCGCTCCGACATCCATTGCGTGCGATAGCAGGTCGCCACCAGCTTCGCGCCGAGATAGCCCACGGCGACTCCCGCGAGCGGCCCGAGCACGACCTGCTTGGCGCCGAATGCTAACCACTCGGCGGCATGCGTCTCGACGTGCATGGCGCTGGCGAACGCCGCGAAGATCAAGACGAACGGCAACGCGATCCCGTCGTTCAGGCCGCTCTCGACGTTCAGCGCCTGGCGAATGCGGACCGGCACGAGCCGATTGCTGACGACGGCCTGACCAAGCGCGGCATCCGTCGGCGCGAGGATCGCCGCGAGCAGCGCTGCCTCCCAAACTCGAAGCTCGCCGAATAGCATCACTGCCGCGACCGCGCCGAATGCGATCGTCAGCGGCATGCCGACGAGCAGCATGCGCAGGGGAAGATTGTGATCGCGCCTGAGCTGCTTGAGATCGATGTTTGCGGCGTCGGAGAAGAGCACCAGGATCAACGTGATCTCCGCCAACAGGTGCAGCGCCTCGTTGCTGATCTTTAGCGGGATCCAGCCGAGGACGGCGGGACCGGCGAGCAGGCCGAACACACTGAAGAGAATCGGCCCGGTCAGCATCGAACCCTCGAGCTTTCGGCTGATCAAACCAAACGATATAAGCGCGAGCGTGATCGCCAGTAAAGCGGTGACGTCCACCGCATTCGGTCCCTCTCAAGTGCAACTTCTTGTGGTCGCGTTACCCGTCGATTCTAGGGTACTCGGTCGCGTTACGCACACTTGCCCTTCGAACGTCGAAAACTGGGAGCCATCGCGGTGACATTCCGCTATCTTTAGAACACCGGACTATCGCATGAGCCGAGGTCTTGTGCGTCGATGGTCGACAATCAATAGATGACCAAGTGGACCATTGAGCTCAGCAATGCAGCGGGGGGTTGATGATGAGTCGTTGTATCCGTAATGCGGGCACGCTGGCGCTGGCTGCCGGCGTCGCCGTCGTGTCTTCGATCGCGGCCGCGCAGGTCGAGGAGATCGTCGTCGTCGGATCGCGCGGCGATGCGCGCGACCCGCTCGAGAGCATGGTGCCGGTCGACGTCATCTCGGCGGACGAGATGCAGGACGTTGCGACGTTGGGCGGTGAGCTGGGCGAGCTGCTCCAGGCGCTGGCGCCGTCGTTCAACTTCCCGCGCCAGTCTAACTCGGGTTCGGCGGATCACATCCGCGCGGCGCAGCTTCGGGGCTTGAGCCCGGACCAGGTGCTGGTGCTGGTGAACGGCAAGCGGCAGCACACGACCGCGGTCGTCAATCTCGAGTCGAAGATCGGTCTCGGTACGAACCCGTTCGACTTCAATACGATCCCGCTCATCGCGATCGAGCGTATCGAAATCCTGCGTGACGGCGCAGCCGCGCAGTATGGCTCCGATGCGATAGCGGGCGTCATCAATATCGTTTTAAAAGGCGACGCAGAAGGCGGTACGGCGACGGCCGTTTACGGCGGCCACGTCACGGATGCCGGACCCGGCGGCGGTTCGTTGACCGACGGCAATAGCTTCGCGGTGGCCGCAGACTACGGCTTCGTGATCGGGGGCAACGGCAGCTTTCGCTTCGGCGCCGAATACCGGAATCGCTCGTCGACGAACCGCGCCGGTATCGGCGCGCTGCCGTTTTTCGAGGAGCAGACGCCGGCGAACATGGCGCTGGATAATACGCGTCTGTTCGCACCGGGCGACGGCGACGCCGAAGACTTGACGGTCTTCTACAACACGCGCTTCCCCGACGGTGCCGCCGAGTTCTACTCGTTCGGCCATTACAACGTTCGCGAAGCCGAGGGTGCCGCGTTCTTCCGCTATCCCGACGGCTTCTCGGGCGTGCCGGCGGTGTACCCCAATGGCTACCAGCCCGTCACGTCCGGCGACAACGACGACCTGTCGATCGCAGCGGGTTACCGTGGTAGCGCGTTCGACCACGACTATGACCTGAGCGTCGTCGTCGGGCTCAACGACTACGAATTCGGCGTCAGCAACTCGATCAATCCGTCGTTCGGTACGGCGAGCGCCACGTCGTTCAAGCTCGCCGGCTTCGAATTCCTGCAGACCACGATCAATGCCGACCTCGTGCGCGAGTTTGCCAATCCGAGCATGGCCGGGCCGCTGACGTTGGCCTATGGCGCCGAGCTGCGGCTGGAGGACTACAAGACGTCTGCCGGCGACCCGCAGTCGTACGAAGCGGGCCCGGACGCGGGCAGCAAGGCAGTGGGCGCAGAGGCAGGCCCTGGTCTGGCCGCGGACAGCACCGTCGACATCGACCGCACGGTGTTCGCGCTTTACGGGGACGTGCAGTTGCCGCTGACCGAAAGTCTTACCGTCGGCGTTGCCGCGCGCTACGAGGACTACGACGATTTCGGCGACTCGACGAACGGCAAACTCTCGGGCCGTTATGCGATCACCGACAGTTTCGCTGTACGCGCGGCCTACGGCACGAGTTTCCGCGCACCGTCGCTGGCGCAGACCGGGTTCCAGTTTTCGACCCAGAACTTCGGTGCCGGCGGCATGCTGGAGACGTTCGGGCACCTGCCGGTGTCCGATCCGGTCGCGATCGCGAATGGCGCCCTGCCGCTCGAGGAAGAGGAAAGCGAAAACTTAAGCATCGGTTTGGTCGTCGACATGGGCGATATGTTCAGCCTGACCGTGGACTACTTCCAGATCGATATAGATGACCGCATCACGCTGGTGCAAGGTACGACCGATAACGTCACCTACTTCACGAATCTGGTCGACACCGAGACGGACGGCTTCGACGTTCGCGCGCAGGGCGCCTTCGATCCAGGCACCGGCACGATCACCTGGTCGGCGGCGTACAACAACTCGGAGACGACGGTAAAGAACCCTTCGGTCGTTGGCGAGGAGGAGCTGAACACACTCGAAGCCGCCGCGCCCGACGACAAGCTGATCCTCTCCGGCAACTGGGATCTCGATCGCTGGCATCTGATGCTGCGCGCGACCCGTTTCGGCGAGACGACCCGGGATTTCGATTTCGGCGGCGGCTTCCCCGATCCGCAGACCTACGACGCCGTGTGGTCGATCGACCTCGAGGTCGCTTTCGACGTCAACGAGGCGTGGCTCGTAGCCATCGGCGGCGACAACGTGCTCGACGAATACCCGGACCCGTCGTCGGACGACATCAACTTCTTCGGTCACCTGCCCTACGATGTGTTGTCGCCGATCGGCATGAACGGCGCTTACTGGTACGCGAGGACGCGCTACGATTTTTGATCGGGGGCTAAATCGAGCCAGCCGGAGCGATTATAAGAGAATGCCGGCGAGGCGCGCGCGCCGATCGGGCGCTCGGCAATCGCCCGCTAGGGCATGCCGCTCGGGGTCGGCTCGTCGGCAGGTCCCTCCAACGACTCCAGCCACGCTCGCGCTTGGTCGAGGTCGTCGAACGCTTTGGTGCCGGACCCGCGGTTGAACGCTACCGTTTCGATCAATCGCAGCGAATCATCGTCGGGACGATGCACCACCGCCATCCAGAGCCCAGGAAGCGCAGTGGGGACCCGGGCGCCGAATTCGTAGGACTCTAGGGTGCCGGTCTTGGACTCCTGATCGCGACCGTCGATGATGACCTTGTAGACGCCGTTCTCGCGGCAGAAATCTCTTATCACATCGATACTGTCGATCCGATCCTCCAACGTGACCGGACCGATACAGTGCAACAGCGCAATATCGGTACCTGGAAGCAGGTCGATCGTATAGGTCGATTCGCGGTCTGAGTCGCTGGGGGTCATGCGGCGGTACCGAAGCGAAGGTGTTTAGACTCCATATATGTAGACCTAATATCGGCACCCAATATTTCAAGGTGTAAGCGTTTCGTCGAAACTTTTAACAATTGCAAAAAAATGCAGGTGCGCCGTACTCTTCGGCAGGCGTCGCGAGGCAACGGACGAATCGAGCCGCAGGCTGCCTACGAGGCAGCCCGACGACCTTGCCGCGGCGTCTTCGTTTCGCCAGAATCGCCGGCACAGGCCGGCGCCGCCGCATTCTTTCTAACCGCTCGCCGAACCATGCCCCGAGACCTCAACGACCTGCCGGAATGCATCGATCGCCCGTCGACTTGGACCGGCAGAAGCATGGCCGAAAATCCGGCCGCGTGGCTGCATGAGCTCCGTCCCGGCGAAATCTCGGAGCTCGAGAATGCGGCCCGGCACTACCTCGACCTCGCGCGTGATATTGGCGCCATCACGAAAGAAGCGTTTCCGCTCGGCGAGTTCGCGCATCACCTCGCGCGGCTGAAGGAGAAATTGTTGCACGGCATCGGCTTCGAGGTGATCCGTGGACTGCCGATCGAATCCTACTCGCAGCGGTTCGCGGCGACCGTTTTCTGCGGCGTCGGCGCGCACCTCGGCAGCTCCCGCTCGCAGAACGCAGACGGACACATACTCGGTCACGTGCGTGACGTCGGCGCGGACGCGGCAGATGCAAACACGCGTATCTACCTGACCTCGGAGCGGCAGACGTTCCACACCGACTCGGCCGACGTCGTCGGCCTGCTGTGCCTTCGCAACGCCAAAGAAGGCGGCGATTCCTTGCTGGTCAGCGTTGAAACCATCTATAACCGCATGCGCGATGAGTGCCCGGACCTGCTGGCGGTCTTGTTCGATGACGTGGCAACCGATCGCCGCGGCGAAGTGCCCGAAGAGGCGGATCCGTACTTCACGATCCCCGTACTCAACTGGTATCAGGGATATTTGACGGTCATGTATCAGCGCCAGTACATCGAGAGCGCGCAGCGATTCCCGGACGCACCCAAGCTGTCCGACCGGCACAAAGAGGCGCTGGACTATTTCGACCGACTTGCGAACGACCCGGAGCTGCATCTCTCGATGCGCCTCGAGACGGGCGACATGCAGTTCGTCTACAACCACTCGCAGCTGCACGATCGCACGGCATTCATCGACGCTCCGGAGCCCGGTGAGCGGCGCCATCTCCTCAGACTGTGGCTGTCCCCCGACGGCGATCGACCGCTGCCGAAATGCTTCGAGCAGCGCTACGGCTCGATTGAGATCGGTAATCGCGGCGGTATCCTCACCGGCAGCACGCGGCTCAAGGCACCGATAGACGCCTAGCCGATCGAATTCGCCAAGAGACCCAGCGCGTGCATCAGCGCGGCCGCTATCGCCGCTATCGCGCGCACCGTATTCAGCATCGTCCATCGCCGAAGATAACGCGACAAGACCGCAGTGCCGAGGAAAGACGCGTTTAGGACGACGACGTTGATCGACTGCATGGCGCCGATGCCGGCTGATGCGGGCACACGCGCGAGCGCCTTCATGACGAAACTCGAGAATGCAAAGAACACGCCGCCGATGACCGCCGAACCCAGCAGGGCCGCCGCCGCTACATAAGCCGTAACCGCGCTCACGCCGCGCGCTCCCGATGTGTCGCTGTCGCATCCCAAACGCCCTGCGATGATCGTGCGATTCTCGTCTCGGTGTTCATGGCTGCCTCCTGTACAAAGCGACGGACGCGCTATGGACCTTACTGCTGGTGCCGAATTGGGAGGCGCTCACGATCGACTGCGGCTGGTCGACCAGGCAGTACGTCCGTTGGATGAAGACGATCGCCGAGCGGACGTTCGTCAGTCGAGCGTGACGTAGCTCTCCAGCCGGGCGACCTCGTCGTCATCGACGTATTTGCCGATTTCCCGGCGGAACTGCTCCATGCTGGTGTAAGGGCGGTACTCCTCGAATTCGTGCACCATCCGCGGCGTCATGCCCGGGATCGTCATGAAATCGTCGGACGACGCAGCGTTCAGATTCATCGGTATGAACACATACTGCTCGAGCCGCGCGACTTCCTTCTCGTCGACGTATTTGCCGATCTCGCGGCGGAATTGCTCGAGCGACATGTATGGCCGGTATTCCTCGAACTCGTGCGCCATGCGGCCGGTCATGCCGGGGATGAGCATGATGTCGGCTTCGCTAGCATTGTTTAAGTCGATCTGGCGGAACACGTGCGCGTAGAGCTCTTCGCGTTGCGCTTCGTCGAGGGAGCCGGAAAGCATCTCGTCGAACTGCCTCGCGGACGCGTACGGCCGCTTGTCGACGATGGCTCTCGCGAGCTCCGCCGACACGTGAGGCAAGACCTCCAAGTCCTCGATTGCGATCAGGTTCGGATCCGCCAGGCCAGCATGTCGTCCGACCTGAGCGAGCCCATTACCGCTCACCTGCAAGAGCGCGAAGGCCGAAAGGATCACTACGATTCGCATGTTCAGGAACTCCCGTTTTCTTTGCTATCGGACGCGTCTGCGCCGCGCGAGGCGCGGATTATCCGAGATTCGGCCGCAGCTGGAAAGATCATTTTTCCGTCGTCGGGACCGGCCCTGCCTCGAGATTGCCCTGCAACGCAAAAAAACGCGGCTCGAGACTGAACCTGTGCGCGTAATCGGCGTCGATGCGCTCGAGCAGAGCGGGTATCGCATCGCTGTGTGCGAGATTCACCGTGCAGCCGCCGAATCCGGCGCCGGTCATGCGCGCGCCGAGCACGCCGTCGGTGCTCATGGCGATGTCCACGAGCGTGTCCAGCTCGGCGCAGCTCACTTCGTAGTCCTCATTGAGCGAGCGATGTGACTCGTGCATCAGCCCGCCGAAGGGCTCGAGGTCCCCGTCCGATAGGAGGTCGGCCGCGCGTACTACCCGCTCGTTCTCGGAAACGACGTGACGGCAGCGGCGCTGCACCGTCACCGGTAGGCCGTGCCCGTGTTCCTGCACCATCTCCTCGGTAACGTCGCGCAGCGCGTGCACGGCACTGTCGAACTTCTTGAAATACTCGACCGCCTGGCGACACTCGGCCGTGCGCGTGTTGTATGCAGAGGCCGCGAGCGACCGCTTCACGCCACTCTCGACGATGACGACGCGATAGTCGCCGAGCGCCAGCGGGATGTCCCGGTAGTCGAGTGAGCGACAGTCGAGGAACAGCGCATGGTTTCTGCGGCCAAGCCGCGACGCAAACTGATCCATGATGCCGCACAGCACGTTGGCGTAGTGGTGCTCTACGCGCTGGCAGAGCCTGACCGTGTCGACCGCGTTGAGCGAGAAGCCCAAAAGCTGCTGCAGCGCCATCGCCGTCGCCACCTCGAGCGCTGCCGATGAGCCCAAACCGGAGCCTGGCAGCAGGTCGCCGTCCACGACGCCCTCGAAGCCCACGCTCACGAGGCCGCGCCGGCGGAGCTCCTCGACGACGCCGGCGACATAGCTCAGCCACGAACCCGGCTGCAGGAGCGTCGGATACCGGTCCAACGGGTATTCGACCCGCTCGTCGTAGCGCACCGAGTACAGGCGTACCGTTGCGTCGTCTCGCCGCCGCACCGCTAGATAAATGCCGCGGTCCACCGTCATCGGCAGCACGTAACCGTCGTTGTAATCCGTATGGTCGCCGATCAGATTGACGCGCCCCGGCGCCATGGCCATTCGCACGCCGTGCGCATCGCCGAACTGCTGCTCAAACGCTGACCGCAGTGTATCCAACATCGAAGGGTACGCGTTGCCCGCTAAAGCGCAGTCTTGAAATGCGTCTCGGACACCGAACGCAGGCGCTCGGCGCTCGCTTCCGGGGTGAGATCGCGCTGCGGGCCCGCCAGCATCTCGTAGCCGACCATGAACTTTTTCACGCTCGCCGAGCGCAGCAGCGGCGGATAGAAGTGCATATGGAAGTCCCACTCGGGGTGGGGCTCGCCGTCCGTCGGCGCCTGGTGCAGCCCGGCAGAATACGGAAAACTCGTGCGGAACAGATTGTCGTAGCGGATTGCGGCGCGCTTCACGGCGTCGCTCAGCGCATCTCGCTCGTGGCCCGTCATCTCCGACACGCTGCAGACGTGGCGGCGGCAAAGCACCAGGATCTCGAACGGCCAGACGGCCCAGTACGGCACCAGCACTACGAAGTGGTCGTTCTCGCAGACGATGCGATCGCGAGACGTGAGCTCGAGCTCGAGGTAGTCACCGAGCAGCGTCGATCCGTTCGCCTCGAAGTACTGCCGCAAGTTCGCGAGCTCCTTCGCCGGCTCGTCCGGGATCGACCGCTGCGCCCAGATCTGCCCGTGCGGATGCGGGTTGCTGCAACCCATGATCGCGCCCTTGTTCTCGAAGATCTGCACATAGTTGATCGAGTCATCGGCGCCGAGCTCCTCATACTGCTCGGCCCATAGGTTGACGACTTGACGAATCGCCGCAACGTCGAGCTCGGCGAGCGTCAGGTCGTGCCGCGGCGAAAAACAGATCACCTTGCAGATGCCGGTCTCGCTTTCAGCAACCAGGATGCCGGTCTCGTTCGCTCCGCCGGCCGGGACGTCCGGCAACAGCGCAGCGAAGTCGTTCTGAAACACGAAGGTGCCCGAGTAGTCGGGATTTCTCACGCCGCCGGCGCGTTCGTTACCGGGACACAAGTAGCAACCGGAGTCGTATTCGGGTCGGCTTTCGATCGGAGTGTCCTCGACCTGCCCTTGCCACGGCCGTCTAGTGCGATGCGGCGATACCAGCACCCACCCGCCGGTCAGCGGATTGAAGCGGCGATGCGGATGATTCGACGGATTGAACGAGCTCATTACTTACTCCGGGGTGCTGCCGGCTCCGACGTGGAGAAAGTGCTCGCGGCTCTTTAGGTTTGCCGCGCCATCCGCACCCGGCATCCGTTCAAGCTCTCGCGTCCGCCGCGATCGCCATTGCCCGGCGGGCGATACGGGTGATCTCGTCGAACCGACCTTGCTCGACCTGCGCCGAGGGCGTCAGCCAACTGCCGCCACACGCGAGCACCGAGGAGATCTTCAGATACTCCGCCAGGTTTTTCTCGGAAATTCCGCCGGTCGGTACATACGCAACGTCGCGGAAAACAGCGGACAGCGCCTTCAGCATGCCGACGCCGCCCGCGTGGCCGGCGGGAAAGAACTTCATCGTTCTCACGCCGAGATTCCACGCCGTTTGCGCCTCGCTGGGCGTCGCGATCCCGGGGAAGAGATCTACGCCCGCGTCGCGAGCAGACTCGACAACGGGCGGGTAAAGTCCCGGCGAAACGAGGAACGTGGCCCCGGCCGCCAGTGCGTCTTTGACCTGCTCGACGCTGAGCACGGTTCCCGCCCCGACAATCGCGTCGGGCACCGAGTCGCGTACGCGCTCGAGGCACCGCAGCGCATTTTCGGTGCGCAGCACGACCTCCAGCACGGTTAGGCCGCCCGCCGCGAGGGCGTTGGCAATGGCGACCGCAACATCCGGCGCATCCGCTTGGATGAGCGGGATTATCGGCGCAGCCCGGAGACGGCTGACGAGTTCGTCCTTCACGGATTCCTCCGACGCTCAGGCGTCGTCTTACAGCGTAACGCCGGAGGCTCGCATCTCTGTGCCCACTACGCAATAAGAACTCGATACTGCCGAACCCGACGCCATCTGAGGCAATGCAGGAACGGGAACGGAAAAGGGCCCAACGAAGGACCCTCTTTTTACTTCCGCATCACGGCTTTTGCCGCCGCGGCAAACACGCCGATTGCGATGCAAATATTGCCGCGGTCTCGACTGGGGCTCTACTCGTCCTCGGCCGCCACGGTCGGCTCGTCGCCCTTGAAGAGCCGCTTGTCTTCGATGATCTCGGATCGGGTAACGACGTCGTTCTCGTCATAGGCGACCATGACCTGGATCTCCGCCGAGTTCGTCGCACCCTCTACGGGATTCGTCACCACCTCCGACACGCCTAGTGTCGCAACCGCGGCGACGCCGTACAGCACGCCTTTGGCCGCTTTCCCGGCGGCATGGTTGCCCTGCTCGAACTTGAAGTAATCCACCTTGCGGCCGTCCACTGTTTCCGTATGCACGGGAGCGCCGAGCTCGGTGATGACGTGACCGCGGGGCGTGCCGTGGTCGAGCACGGTCAGGTCCTTGCGTTCGGGCCCGGACGTCGTCCTGACGACGGAGCATCCCGACAAAAACGCGGTCAAGGTTGCGGCGACGATCGCCGTCGTCAGCCTGAAGACTGGAATCGATGCGGTTCGTTTCATCGTGGGCTCCTCAGCCGTCGCTGCCGTGGTTACGGCGGGAGATGCTAAGGAAACGGCTCGCACGGCGAAATCAACCGCGTCACAAAAAACGGCAACCGGGTCGTTGCCGGCCAAAATCCGCGACGCAGGTCCCTGCTTCGGCGCCGGTCCCGTGACGGTGCGCAAGCATTTACCTGGGCGCCGGACGGCGTCGGGCGTCCTGCGCAGCCTGCAATCGCTCCACAGGATCGTTACACTAGCGACGCAATGGCAACACACGTGATTTTTGCGGCGCCGTTCTTCATGGACGCGACGCTGCGTTTCGTCAGCGGCGCGACGCACCTGCCCGACTGCCATGTGACGCTCGTCAGCCAAGACCCGCTCGAAAAGCTGCCCGAGGAGCTGCGCCGGCGCCTGGCCGGTCACTGGCGCGTCGCGGACGCGCTCGACCCACAAGAGCTCGTCAACGCAGCGAAGGGGTTGCAGGCGAAATTCGGCAGGGCCTTATGCTTCATCGCGACACTCGAGCAGCTTCAGGTGCCGCTCGCGGCGGCGCGCGAAGCGCTCGGCATCGCGGGCTTGAGCGTCGAGGCCGCGAAGAACTTCCGCGACAAGGCGCGCATGAAGACCGTTCTGCGCGGTGCCGGCGTGCCGTGCGCGCGTCATGCGCTCGTCGCCGACGCGGTGGCAGCGAAGTCGTTCGCCGAGGAAGTGGGATACCCGCTGGTCGCGAAGCCGCCGGCGGGCGCAGGCGGCAAGAGCACGTGGCGTATCGACGACGACGCACAGCTCGCCGAGCTGCTTGCTGTGCACCCGCCGCAGGGTTCGCGTCCGACGCTGTTCGAGGAGTTCGTGCGCGGTACCGAGTTCTCGTTCGACAGCGTGATGCTCGACGGCGAGCTGGTCTGGCATTCGATCTCGCGCTACATGCCGGCGCCGCTCGAGGTGCTCGAGAACCCGTGGATACAGTGGGTCGTGATGCTGCCGCGCGATATTTCGGGGGCCGAGTTCGACCCGATCCGCGATGCGGGCGAGAGAGGCCTGCACGCCTTGGGCCTTTCGACCGGGCTCAGCCACATGGAGTGGTTCCGGCTGATGGACGGCCGCATCGCGATCTCCGAGGTCGGCGCCCGTCCACCGGGTGCGCAGATCACCTCGCTCTTGTCGTACGCGCACGACATCGACTTTTACAGAGCCTGGCCGCGTCTGATGGTGCTCGGCGAGTTCGAGCCGCCGCCACGGCGCTACGCGGCGGGCGCGGCCTACATTCGCGGCCAGGGTCGTGGCAGCGTGCGTGCGATCCACGGTCTCGGCGAAGCCCAGCGTCGCTTCGGCGAGCTCGTCGTCGAGGCGAAGCTGCCGCGCGAGGGGCAGCCGCCGTCCGATAGCTACGAAGGCGACGGCTACGTCATCGTGCGCCACCCGGACACCGCGGTCGTCGAGCACGCGCTCACCGAGATCGTCAAGCTCATACGCGTCGAGCTCGCATGAGCACAGCGAGGCTGCCACGAGTGCTGCTCGGCCCACAGCGCCCCACCAGGAATCTCGGCGACGCGGTGAACGCCGCCGGTCTCGCCGACGGGTCGCTCGCCGTCATTTCGGCGGGTTGGCAGGAAGCCGAAAACGACATCGACGACGTGCGCGCCCTGGTCGACCGCTCGCTCGAGGACCTGTGCCTTTATCGCCGGGCCGAGGCGTTCTTCGCCACCGACGCCGACGGCGCCGCGGCGTATCGCGCGCGACAGGACCGGCTGATCGAGCAACAACGCCTGTACCGGCTGCGCCTGAAACCGCTGGCGCAGGCCGCGCGCAACGTGCTGCGCGGCGACGGCGATCCGGACATGCTAGCGGCCGAGCAGCGACACGCCATCTCGCAGCTGCGCGCGCTCGACCGCCATCACCTGCACCGCACCGAAGCCATCCGTCGTGACTTCGACGAACGGTACAACGCCATAGCGAACGAGCAGCTCCGGCACAACGCGGAGGAGATTCGCGCGCTTCTGGAGCGTGTCGCCGGCGTCATCATTACCGGCGGCAACGTGGCCGTGTTGCTGAACAGGATGCGGCTGTTCGGCGTTGACGAGCTCATCGCCGGCTTGCCGATCATTGCCTGGTCGGCGGGCGCAATGGTGCTCGCGGAACGCGTCGTGTTATTTCACGACCGCACGCCTCAGGGACGCCGCGACCCTGAATTGCTCGGCACCGGCTGCTGCCTCGTGTCCGGATACGTCGTTCTGCCCGACACCGCGAGTCGGCTGCGGGAACGCGACAAGCTGCGCATCGAGACGATGTCGCGGCGGTTCTCGCCGGACTCCTGCATCGCACTCGACAGTGGCGCACTGCTCCACCTCGACGGCGGGACGATTGTCGGCGCCGAATCGGCCCGGCATCTGAATCGTAACGGACGCCTGGTGCGGGTACGGCCGCGATGAACCCGTCGTTGAGGAAGCTGTTCCGCAAAGGGGCGCCGGCAGCGGCCGATATCGACGCATTCATAAAGTCGACTCGCTTTCCCTTGGTCGATGGCAGCGACGTCACGTTCGTGTACCGCGGCCCTGCCGACGCGGTATATCTGCGCTGCTTCATCTCGGGACTCGACGCGGCGCAACCGTTTCAGTTGCTCGCCGAAACCGACCTGTGGGCTACAACCATCGAGCTCCCGAAAGGCTCGCGCATCGAGTACAAGTTCGAAGTCGTCGCCGATGGCCACCGCAAGCTCATCGTCGATCCGCTCAACGACGTGCTCGCGCACGATCCGTTCGGCGCGAATTCCGTCTGCCAGGGCTATGGGTACGAACGCCCGCGGTGGACCGAGTCGCAAGAGCACGCGCGCAAGGGATCGGTCGAGACGCTTTCCGTTGACAGCGAGGCGTTCGGGGAAGCGCGCGAGGTCAATGTCTACGTGCCGGCCCGCTTCCGGCGCAACCGCCGCTACCCGCTGCTCATCGTGCACGACGGCAACGATTACCTGAACTTCGCGTCGCTTCAGACCGTGCTCGACAACCTGATCTATTCGCTCGAGATTCCAGCGATGGTCGTCGCGATGACTCAGTCGCCGGACCGCCTGCGCGAGTACGCGGCCGACGACCGGCACGCGGAGTTCCTGGCCGCGGACCTGTTACCTCAGGTCGCCGATTCGTTTCCGCTCATCGACGAGCCGGATGCCCGCGGCGTCCTAGGGGCGAGCTTTGGCGGAGTCGCGTCGCTGCACGCCGCGTGGCGCAATCCGGGGCTGTTCGGCCGCCTGCTACTGCAGTCCGGGTCGTACGCGTTCAGCGACATCGGCCGCCACCGGCGCGGCCCGGTGTTCGACCCGGTGGTGCGATTCATGAACGAGTTTCGCGAACAGCCCGGCTGCCCGTCCGATCGCATCTACATGAGCTGCGGCATCTACGAGTCACTGATCTACGAGAACCGCTCGCTGGTGCCGCGGTTGCAGGCCCAGGGCATCGACGTCTGCTTCGAGGAAGCCCGCGACGCACACAACTGGGAGAACTGGCGCGACCGCCTGCGCAACGGTCTGTCGTGGCTGTTCCCGGGGCCGCTGTGGATGGTCTATGATTAGGCCCTGCCTGCGCCCGCTACAAAAGAATCAAAAACAAGGTTGAAACCATGGCGAACCGTACACGACACATCGGCCTATCGCTCGGCGCCGACATCTGCTGGCCCATTTGTTACGAGGCGCTGCTCGAGAAGCTCGACCTGGCCATCGACATCGACGGTGAGACGCAGCGCTTCGCGGTCGAACGCGTCGGTATCGAGCCGTTCGATCTGCGCCAGCCGTGCAAGTACGATGTCGTCATCGACCGGCTGACGCATTGGTATCACACGTCCCGCGAATGGATAAAAAAGGCCATCCTCACGGACGACCTCTACGTCTACAACAACCCGTGGTCGCTACAGTCGATGGAAAAGCACACATCGTACTGCGCGATGATGCGTCTAGGCTTCCCAATACCCGACACCTGGCTCGTGCCACCGAAATCTTACGTCGAGTCGCCGGACCTGGCGCCGACCTTACGCAAGTACGCGCGCCTGTTCGACCTCGGTGAGATCGGCGATCGCATCGGCTATCCGCTTTTCATGAAACCGTACGACGGCGGTGCCTGGGTCGGCGTTACCTCGATCCGCGACCGCGAAGCGCTGCACGAGGCTTACAATCAGAGCGGCACGCGGCTCATGCACCTGCAGCAGGCCGTTGCTCCCTTCGACGCGTTCGTGCGCTGCATCGGACTCGGGCCTCAGTGGCGGTTCGTCAACTACGATCCGTCGGCGCCCCTGCACGACCGGTATCAGATGGACCACGACTTCCTCGACGACGCCGACGAGAACACCCTGGCGAGCATGACGATGGTCATCAACGCGTTCTTCGGCTGGGACTTCAATTCGTGCGAGGCACTGCGCTCGAACGGGGTGTGGCGGCCGATCGATTTCGCCAACGCCTGCCCGGATTCGCAGGTCACGTCACTCCACTACCACTTCCCGTGGCTGATCAAGGCGAACCTGCGCTGGTCCATCTTCTGCGCGGCGACGGACCGCTCGATGCACGCGAACCTGAACTGGGGCGATTATTTCCGCATTGCGGCCGAGGACATGCCGTTCGCCGAGAAGCTCGACGCGTATGCGAAGCTCGCGCTCGATTACTTCGAGTACGATCGGTTCCTCGCTTTCTGCGACCGGCATCTCGGCCACTTGGACGAGGTCGCCGACGAGTTTTTCGGCTCGGATGTCGCGCGTGACGCGGTGCGGCAGAAAGTAACGGCGCTTTACCCGGACAACGAAG
Organism: Woeseiaceae bacterium; assembly: GCA_041579335.1. Taxonomy (GTDB): domain Bacteria; phylum Pseudomonadota; class Gammaproteobacteria; order Steroidobacterales; family Woeseiaceae; genus JBFGFX01. The sequence continues at coordinate 15,447 of JBFGFX010000023.1, forward strand.
TTGAGGAATTCACCGAGATGTTCTGGCGCCGGATTCAGGCGTGGCGACGGCACAACCCCACATAGCGTTTGAACAAGGATGTGACCCGCTGGCACACGCCGCGCCTCCAACAGGAGGTGCAGCTAGTGCGCTGGGGCCACTACGGCACGCCGGTGCTGCTGTTTCCGACGGCCGGCGGTGACGCCGAGGAGGTCGAGCGTTTTCACCTGATTGCGGCGCTCGGGCCGCTCATCGACGAAGGCCGCATCAAGGTCTATTCGACCGACAGCATCGCCGGGAGGACCTGGATCTCGGGCGATCACTCCGCCGAATACTGCTCGCGTGTGCAGAATCTGTTCGACGCCTTCATCTACAAAGAAATAACGCCGGCGATCCGCATGGACTGCCGGTCGGCCGACATAGAGATCATTGCGGCCGGCGCGTCGATCGGTGCATTCAACGCCGTTGCCACCGTGTGCCGCCATCCGGACGCTTACAGGATGGCCATCGGCATGAGCGGCACATACGACCTGTCGAAGTACCTCGAAGGCCGCATGAACCAGGATTTCTATTTCTCGTCGCCGGTGCATTACCTGCCGCAGCTCGAAGGCCCGCAGCTAGAGCTCCTTAGGACGCGCTTCATTCTGCTGCCGAGCGGCGAGGGCAACTTCGAGGATATCGGCGAAACCTGGCGGCTGGCGAGCATACTCGGCGCCAAGGGGGTGCCGAACCGCGTCGACTCCTGGGGCCACGACTGGCACCACGACTGGGACACGTGGCGCACGATGCTGCCAAAGTACTTGGCGGATTTCGCCTAGCCCGCGCTAGGCCGCGTACATGTGCAGCTCCGACCCCACGGCGTCGGCCATCGCCAGCGTCTCGGTGAGGTCGGGGTGGCGCAGCATGATGAAGCCGTCCGAGACGAGCGTCCTGAGCCAGTCTCGCCGCGGCGACCCGGGCGGCAGCAGCGTGTTCCACACGACGTGCTCGCCGAAGCGGCGTTGCAGCGTGTCCACTCCCTCGATGTGCGTAATCCGTCCGATTCCCTGGGCCCGTTTGTAGATCGTCGCCACGTTGTAGCGGCGCTCGATCTTCGCATCGAGCCGCCCTTCAGTCATCGCCGAACCCCAGGCTCGAAACACGTCGAAGTCGCAAGCGTACTTCATCTGGTCGACCTGATGGGCGCCGGGCGGGCGCGCACCGATTTCGCCGAACACGACTTCGCCATCGGCTTTGCGGTACCACTCCATGTGCGTGAACCCCGAGCCGAACTCGAGCGCATCGATGACCTCGAACCCCATGCGGACGCCGCCCGCGAGCTCTGGGTCTTCGACGTCGCGCAAGGCGATGACCTGCGGGCTGATCCATTCGTTGCTGCGCGCGACCAACGGCCGCGGCCGGTACCAGGCGATGTTGTAGTATGCGATCCGGCCATCGATCGTGATCGTGTCGAACGTGTACTCCTCGCCATCGACGAACTCCTCGACGCTCACCATCGCCACGTGACGCAGGCGCGGCAGCACCGAGCGGAGCTCGTCGGCGTTCTCGGCGCGGTAGGTGTCCGCCGAGCCTGCGCCTGCGATGGGTTTCAGAACGATTGGGAAGCCGATCTCCTCGGCGGCCTCCCAGCAGCCTGCGACGCTATCGGCGGCGACGTGTTTCGGCGTGCGTATGCCGGCCGCGTCGAGCGCGACCTTCATCGCCTCCTTATCGCGAAAGCGGTGCGCCTGTTCGACCGATAGGCCCGGCAGACCGAAATGGCGGCGGAGTTGTGCCGCCAGCATGATGCCCGGCTCCCAAAGACACTCGATGCGATCGATCGAGTGTCCTTTGAGCCTCCCGTGCAGCTCGGCGATGACGCTGTCGCTGTCCCACAGCGAGCGCACCTGCACGTATTCGGACAAGGAGCGCTTGACGAGCTCTGGCAGCGCAGCCGTCGGCTGATCGCCGACGCCGAACACGCGCGCGCCGCATTCCGCGAGGGCGCGCGTGAACTCGGGCATGTCGGCCGGGTAGGCCGGCGAGAGAATCAGGACATTCATGTTGTTCTTCTTCCGTGATCAGCGCACTCCTGCGTTAGAATAGCATCAAAACGAATAAGAACCCGGACTCCACTTGGCCAAGAAAACTCCACCGCTCCGCATCTGCCTGGCAAGTTCGGAGTTCGCGCCGTTCGCAAAGGCCGGCGGGCTGGCGGACGTCGCCGCTGCGCTATCGCGAAGCCTGCACGAGCTGGGGCACGACGTCCGTGTGCTCGTGCCCTGCTATTCACGGATCGAGAATTCCGGCCTCGACATCGCGTCCGTCGACGCGCTAGATGGCATGGCGGTCAAGATGGGCTCGAGAACCGTCCATTACTCGATAGCGCGGGCGACGTTGCCGGGCGCCGGCATGCCACTCTACCTGCTGCGCTGCCCCGAGTTCTTTCATCGGGACGGTATCTATACGCAGAACGCCGACGAGCATCTGCGCTTCGTGCTGCTATCGCGCGCGGCGATCGAGATGTGCCAGCGCATGGCCTTCTCGCCGCACATCATGCACTGCAACGACTGGCAGACCGCACTCATCCCGCTCTACCTGCGCACGATCTATGCGTGGGACAAGCTCTTCAACGACACGCGAACGGTGCTCACGGTTCACAACATCGGCTACCAGGGAATGTTTTCGGCCGACGTACTGGGGCAACTCGAGCTCATGGGCGCCGAACATCATCTGCACCAGGACGATATGAAAGCCGGCGTCATCAACTTCCTGAAAACCGGCATCCTCTACGCGAACCTCATCACTACAGTCAGCCCGACTTACGCGCGTGAGATTCTCGGCCCGGAGTACGGCATGGGCCTCGATCACCTGCTGCGGGAGCGCAGCGGCACCGTCGTCGGCATACTCAACGGCGTGGACTACGACGAATGGGACCCGTCGACCGACGCGCTGATACCGGCGAACTACACGGCCGAAGACCTGAGTGGCAAAGCGACGTGCAAGCAGCGCCTGCTGGAAGAGCTCGGTCTGCTGCTGGACTCGGAGCGGCCGCTTATCGGCATCGTCAGCCGACTCGTCGGCCAGAAAGGCTTCGACCTGGTGCAAAATGTCGTTCCCCGGCTGCTCATGGATAGGCCGTTTTCCCTCGCCGTGCTCGGCAGCGGCGAGCCGCGCTTCGAGAGCGCGTTTACCTGGATGCAGCACCACTTTAACGGTCGCGTGTGCTTCTACCGCGGCTACAACGACCGCCTCGCGCATTGGATCGAGGCCGGCAGCGACATGTTCCTCATGCCCTCGCGCTACGAGCCCTGCGGGCTCAATCAGATGTACAGCCTGCGCTACGGCACCGTGCCGGTCGTGCGCGAAACCGGGGGGCTCGCCGATTCGGTCGAGCAGGTCGACCCCGAGACCGGCGCAGGCACCGGCATCCTGTTTCGCGACTACGACGAGCCGGCGCTGGAATGGGCGCTGAAGACTGCGTTTAACCTCTACCGGAATAAAGCGCTTTGGGACAAAATCATCGCTAACGGCATGGCAAAAGACTTCTCGTGGGGGCGCCAAACCGCCCGCTACGTCGAGCTGTATCGAGAACTGAGCAATCTGCAATGAACGTGATCTTCATCGAACCTTCGTTTCCCTACAACCAGCGCGAGTTCGTTCGGGGCCTCGACGCCGCCGGCGCCAACGTCATCGGCATCGGCGAACGGCCGCGCGAGCACCTGTCCGACGAGCTCAAAGGCTGGCTCGCCGAATATCTCCAGGTACGCTCGGTCGTGCACGAGCCTTCGCTTTTGGATGCGGTCAAGGCCGTGCAGAGCAGGGTCTGGGTGGATCGCCTCGAGGCGACCGTGGAGGCGCACATCATGGCCGCCGCGGTGGTGCGCGAGGCGACCGGTATTCCCGGCACGTCCACGGAGACCGCGTTCCTGTGCCGAGACAAGCCGGCCATGAAGGAGGTGCTGCGCCGCGCCGGCATTCCGTGCGCCCAGAGCACGCGCGCACAAACGCCTGAAGATGCGCGCGACTTCGCGGCGGCCGTCGGCTATCCGCTGATCGTCAAGCCTCCAGCCGGAGCCGGGGCGTCCGGCACCCACAAGGTTCGCGACGCCGGCGCGCTCGAGCGCGTGATTCGCGAATCGGGGCTCGCCGACGGCGTGGCCGTTGCGGTCGAGGAGTTCATCGAGGGGCACGAAGGGTTCATCGACACCGTGACGATCCGCGGCGAGGTCGGGCACGAATTCATCACGCACTACTATCCGAACGTGTTGGAGGCGATGCGCGAGCGCTGGATCTCACCGCAGATGGTGGCGACGAACCGCATCGACGCACCCGGCTATAAGGAAGTGCGCGAGCTGACTCGCAAAGTCATCAAGACGCTCGGCATCGGCACTTCGGCGACGCACATGGAGTGGTTCTTCGGGCCGAAGGGTCTCAAGTTCTCGGAGATCGGCTGCCGCCCGCCGGGCGTCGGCCAGTGGGACGTCTACAACGCCGCCAACGAGTTCGACCTTTACTTCGAATGGGGCTCGGCGATCGTTAACGGCAAGACCCACACGCCGCCGTCGCGACGCTATTCGGCCGGCATGATTGCGCTGCGCCCCGAGCGCGACGGCCGCATCACCGGCTACAGCGGAGTCGACGAGATCGGCCGTCGCTACGGCGACTGCATCGTCGCGGCGCACCTGCCCGATCCCGGCACGCCGACGCAGCCGATCGAGGCCGGCTACATGGCGAACGCGTGGATGCGCATCCGTCATCCCGACTACGACGAGCTGCGGCGCATCTTGAACGAGGTCGGCGAGACCGTGCGTGTGCACGCCGGGTAACCTGCTCGTGGACGTCGTTAAACGCTTTCACGAAAACCAGGAACGATTGCCGGCGATGTGGTCGGCGTTATCGAGCGACCCGGCTTACGAGCACACCTCGGTAATCGTGCCGTCGCTCTCGGTCAACCAGGAGGAGCTCGGCAAGGTCATCGGCGCCTCGTTCTACGAGGAGCGATTGCTGTTTGCGCTCATACGGCTCAGAAACCCGAATGCGCGCGTGATCTACATCACCAGCCAGCCCGTGCACCCGGACATCATCGACTACTACCTCGACCTCTTGGAGGGCGTGCCACCGAGACTGGCTCGCGAGCGGCTGCACGTCCTGTCGGTGCTCGACGCGAGCCTGCGGCCGCTGACCGACAAGATCCTCGAGCGGCCCCGCTTTCTGAAGCGGCTGCGGCGCCTGGTCGGCGATCCGAAGCGCGCTTACCTGACCTGTTACAACTCGACCGTGCGCGAACGCGACCTGGCCGTCGCGCTCGGCCTGCCGCTCAACGGTCTCGATCCGGACCTGCTGAATCTCGGCACGAAAACGGGGAACCGGCGCATTTTCGCCGAGGCCGGTGTGGATTACCCGGCGGGCAGCGAGGACCTGCACAGCGAGCAGGATATCATCGACGCGCTCGTCGACCTCGCCCGCCG
>JBFGFX010000024.1:0-20751 GCA_041579335.1 Woeseiaceae bacterium
AGCGTATAGGTTGCGCCTATCGTCGCCGGATCGCTCAACGCAGCGACGAACGCATCGGCGACGTCTTCCACGTGGACCGGCGACATCACGACTTCACCCCGATTGGGGCCGAACGCTTTGACGAATCCGACGGCGGGCAGCGGCGGCGCGACCAGATCCCGGTACATTTGAGTCGCTATCTCCATCGTGCCGTGTGGGTTGCCGAAAATCACCGACGGTCTGAAGACCGTCACGGCCAAACCGCTCGATCGCGCGTGCTCCTCGGCGCGGAACTTCGTGCTTTGATACGCGGTGCCGTCGATCTTGACGCCGTTCGCGCTCATGAGCAGCAGTCGCGTCACACCACAAACGCGCGCGGCCTCGACCCAGCGAACGACGCCCTGATATTGGAGCTTCTCGAAGGTGATACCGCGACTATTTTGCTCGCGCAGGATGCCGACATTGTAGATTGCGGCTTCACAGTTTTTCAACAGCGCGACGAGATCCGCCATCGCCTCGAGATCCCCGGAGACGATATCGCAAGCACTCGGCCGCCGAATTTTGCCTTCGCTCCCGGGCCGAACGAGTAGCGCAGGCTTATGGTCGTTGCCGAGTAGAGTCTCTGCGAGATAGCCGCCTACGAAACCCGTTCCCCCCACGATTGCAACGCGCATGTTCTATCTCCGGCTTAATTGCAACTCCAGGTTAACATTAGGTGCATCGCTCAGTCTCGCGCTGCAACAACCTGTTACAAAGGAATACGTATTGATGTCATTCGTTGCGGCAAGGAGCATCTATAATTGGTTTTCCTTGAAGCGGCTTTGCTGACGCATGTCTAGCTCACAACCCGTCATTGTCTGGTTCCGGCAGGATCTTCGGCTGTCCGACAATCCCGCTCTCGACGCGGCCGTCGCAATGGATGCGCCCGTTTTGCCGCTCTATGTCTTGGACGACGAGAATGCCGGCGACGAGCGGATGGGCGCGGCCAGCCGCTGGTGGTTGCATCACAGCCTGCGGGCGTTGGGCGAGGATCTCGACAACGGGCTCATGTGCCTGCGCGGCGCGGCGGATGAGCTGATTCCGAGGCTGGCAAAGAACGTCGGCGCCGTTGGGGTCTTCTGGAACCGGTGCTACGAACCGTGGCGAATTTCTCGCGACAAGCGGATCAAAGCAAAGTTGCTCAACGACGGCTACTTGGTGCGTAGCTTCAACGGCTCGCTGCTGTTCGAGCCGCCGAACGTCACGAAACGCGATGGCACACCGTACAAGGTGTTCACACCTTTCTACCGCAAAGGCTGCCTGATCGAAGGACCGGCGCCGCGGCGGCCGTCCGCGCGACAGGCCGACTTCGCGGTCTACCGCGACAGAACGGCCGGCCCGCTCGAGGATCTTGAGCTCCTGCCCGAGATTCCGTGGTACCGCGAGATGGCGGAAGTCTGGACGCCGGGCGAGCGAGGCGCGAGCGAGCGCTTGGCGAGATTCCTGGACTCGGGCATCCGTCGATACAAGGTCGGCCGAGACCGACCGGACCTCGAGCACGTGTCGCGGCTGTCGCCGCACCTTCATTTCGGCGAGATTTCTCCGCACACGGTCTGGTTCGAGGCGAAGAAGCTAGAGGGTGCGGCCGAACTCGGCGACGATCTCGATCATTTCCTGAGCGAGCTCGGCTGGCGCGAATTCTCCTACTACCTGTTGTATTACTGGCCGAGCCTGCCCCATGAGAACCTGCAGAAAAAGTTCGACCGTTTCCCCTGGCGGCAGGATGCGGCTGCCCTCGAGCGCTGGCGGCGAGGTGCCACGGGTTATCCGATCGTCGACGCCGGCATGCGCGAGCTGTGGCGCACCGGCTACATGCACAACCGCGTGCGGATGATCGTCGGCTCGTTTCTCGTGAAGAACCTGTTGCTCGATTGGCGCCATGGCGAAGCCTGGTTCTGGGACACGCTGCTCGATGCGGACCTCGCCAACAACAGCGCTGGCTGGCAGTGGGTGGCCGGCTGCGGCGCCGACGCGGCACCCTACTTTCGCATCTTCAATCCGGTGACCCAGGGCAAGAAGTTCGATCCTGACGGCCGCTACGTGCGCCGCTACGTGCCCGAAATCGCCGAGATACCGAACTCGCATTTGCACAATCCCTGGGAGGCGCCTCGCGAAACGCTCGAGACAGCCGGCGTGGAGTTGGGCGTGCATTATCCGAAGCCGATCGTCGACCTCAAGGAGTCGCGCGAGCGAGCGCTGGCGGCATTCAAAGCGCTGTCCGGCGGTTGAGCCGACTCCGTCGAACGGCCGCAAACGAGGACGAACCCGAGTGTGAAGAGCGATGCGAAACTGATGGAGATGCTCGTCGGCTACGCGGCGGCACACCAGCACCCGTTCAACATCGCCGTGCATCTCGTAGGCATCCCCACCATCATGCTGGGGATCTTCATTCCGTTGACGTGGCTGGGCGCCGACGTCGCGGGCGTGCATGTGACCGCGGCCCACGCTGCGACGCTCGGCTTGTTCGTGTTCTACCTGACGCTGGACGCCGTTTTCGCGCTCGTGTTCCTGGCGCTGGGCCTCGCCGTTGCGGCACTCGCGGCAACGCTCGGCGGGCTATCGACGGCAGCGGCGGCGGCGATTGCCGCCGCGGCGTTTTTCGGCGGTTACGCACTGCAGTTCGTCGGCCACGCGGTCGAAAAGACCATGCCCGTCCTCGTGAGACATCCGATCCAAGCGAACCTTGCCGCGCCGTTTTTCACGGTGGTGGAGACTTTCGGCCTGCTCGGCCTACGCAAACGGCTGTTCGCCGAGGTGCAAGCGTTGGTAGCCGAGCGACGCGCGCAAGAGACCGACCGGCGCTGACCGTTTTGCGAAAAAGGGCCCGTATGTTGCATCACATCAACGAGCAATTTTGTAACTCATAGACCAAAAGACGTCCGGCCGGACGCTGACAACGGCCACTGTTCGCCAACGTTCAAAGCCGCGTTTGCGAAGGAAATATTCCGACGTCAACATGTTTGCGCGGGAGGGCGGATTTTTTTTGGTAAGGGTCTTGAAACGCGGCCGTTTTTGCATTTCACAGACCAGAAACTGTTTGCCTTGAAACTAAATCGGCAGCCCAATAGGTTTCTCCAGATACTGCTGCTAGAGTCCGCGCATGCTGTGGGGCGAGCATCCGTTTCGCCTGCTAACGACCGCGGTTCTGGCAGGCGTCATCTGCCTCGGTGGCTGCACTCGCGGCCCCGACTCGCGGGCCGGTCGGCCACTACTCATTGCAAACGTCGAGATCATCGACGGCAGCGGCTCGCCCCGGTTCATGGGATCGGTTCGCGTCGCCGACGGCATCATCACGGAAGTCGGCAATCTCGAGAGCGCGGACGACGAAGTCATCGTGCACGGCCAGGGACTCGTGCTTGCGCCCGGCTTCATCGACACCCACAGCCACGCTGATCGCCATCTGTTGGACCAGCCGGATGCGCTGGCCGCGGTGAGTCAGGGCATAACGACGGTGATCGTCGGCCAGGACGGGCAATCGCCCTATCCGCTTGCCGGGTTCATAGGGCGCGTCGACGCTTCCGGCTCGGCGGTGAACGTCGCCGCGTACGTCGGTCACAACACGATTCGCGACGCGGTGCTCGGCGACGACGTGCGCCGCGCTGCAACCGACGATGAGATCGCAGCCATGCAGGCGCTCCTCCGAGACGAGCTCGATGCCGGCGCTCTGGGCCTGTCGACCGGCCTCGAGTACGAACCCGGCATTCACTCGTCGCCGGGCGAGGTGCTGGCGCTTGCGCAGACGGCGGCGGACGCCGACAAACGTTACATCAGCCATTTGCGCAGCGAAGACCGTCGACTCGAAGCGGCGCTCGACGAGATCATCGAGATCGGCCGGGTGACCGGCATGCCCGTGCAGATCTCGCACTTCAAGCTCGCGATGAAATCCCTGTGGGGCCGTGGCCCCGAGCTCCTGGCCCGGCTCGACGCAGCAAGGCGCGAGGGCATCGACGTTACCGCCGACGTCTATCCTTACGAATACTGGCAGTCGACGATGATGGTCCTCTTGCCCGAGCGCGACCCGACGGATCGCGAGGCGGTCGCGTTTGCGCTCGAAGAGCTGGCGCCGCCCGAGGGCATCTGGTTCACGAAATACGATCCCCAGCCCGAGTACGTCGGCATGCGCCTGACCGAGATCGCGGCCGAGCGTGACATCGATCCCGTGACGGCGTTCATGGAGCTGGCTCAGGCCGCCCAACGGCTGGCCGCACAGACCGGCGAGTCGGTCGAGGCGATCATCGGCACCAGCATGCACGAATCGGACATCCGAACGCTGCTCGCCTGGCCACATACGAACATCTGCAGCGACGGCAGCCTGGCGGACCTGCATCCACGCGGCGCCGGCGCTTTTCCGAGGATCCTCGCACGCTACGTTCGGGTCCAGGAGCTCATGAGCCTCGAGACGGCGGTGCGGAAAATGTCCGGCCTCGCCGCCGATCACATGGGATTCGACGATCGCGGCTACGTCCGGGCCGGCCAGGCGGCGGATCTCGTGCTCTTCGATCCAGACATCGTCGCCGATCGCGCTACGCCGGAGGCGCCGGGGCAACTAGCCGAGGGCATCGCGGCCGTTTGGGTGAGCGGCGAGCTCGTGTTCTCGAACGGCCGCGCCACCGACGCACGCCCGGGCGTATTCCTGCGACGCTAATCGGCCGTCGCCGCAGCGACTGCCAACGCGGCGACGCGTGAGCCGAGCTCGGAGGCCGGCGCGTCGGTTGCATTGCAGAACGTCACTACCGACAGCGCCGGATACCGGAGATACAGGCTACTGAATCCGACCCAGCCGCCGCTGTGTCCGATCACCGCCTGTCCGTGTGACTCGCCGACGAAGTGGCCGAACGCGTAGCGGGCGTCGCCGAAGATTTCGCCGTCCTCCACGACAAAGCCCGGCAGCGGTTCCGTCGTGATCGCGATCGTCTCTTCGCCTAGTCTGTTGTCGTAAAAGTTACGGTCCCAGCGGATGAAGTCATCGAGATTCGTGAAGACACCACCGTCGCCGACCCAGTCGAGGTTGGTCATGTAGATCTCGTAGCCACCGCCGTCCATTTTTCGATAGCCGTCGACGCGGTGCTTGACGGGTCGATTCACATTGTCATTGAAAAAGGTTGAGCTCATACCCAACGGCGCGAAGATCTCGTCCGCGGCGAACTGGCGCAGCGTCTTGCCGCTGACGCGCTCGACGACCTGGCCCAGCAGAAAATAGCCGACGTTCGAATACATCCACTTCGAGTCCGGCGCCACGACGAGCGGCGCGCTGCGTACCGCTTCGTAAAACTCTTCGATCGTCCAGTAGTCCTCGTTGCCGAAGCGAAACGCCGTGCCGTCGCCCTTAACGAACAACGCCGGATCGTAGTCACCCATCCCTGCCGTATGGTGGATCATCTGCCGGACCGTGACCGTGTAGCCGTAGTCGATCAGATCGGGAAGATACTCGTGTACGTCGGCGTCGAGGTCCACGGCACCTCGCTCGGCCAGCAGCGCCACGGCCATCGCGGTGAACTGCTTCGAGACCGAGCCGATACGGAAGATCGAGTGTGACTCGATCGGGATCTCATGCTCGAGATTGGCGAGCCCGTAACCCTTCTTGATCTGATACGCGCCCTCATGAATGACGCCGACGGCGCAGCCGGGGCGCGTGCGGTCGTAGGCGGCGAAAACGCCGTCGACCTCGTCGGCCAGTGACGAGAAATCCGCACCGGCCGACGCCCATGGCAGCGCGGCCAGGAGGGCGGCGCCGGAAACAAGGGCTGTCTTGCTCATGATCGCGTCTCGCACGCTGAGGACGCCTCCGTGGCCGACGGGCAGTCACGGTCTCATGGGACGCTACCGGAAAAACATCCCACTAGGAAGTCTTGAATTGCACAATCGCGAGCATGCAAACTGTCCGCGAATCAGGGGGAATCCAATGAGGGCAAGCACACTAATCTTTGCGGCACTTGCGGCGTTACCGCTCATGGCATCGGCGCAGGTTGCACCGACGATCGCCGAGCCGTTCAAAGTCGGTACCTTCGAGATCGACGGTACGCCACGGGTGGGCATCGTGCTGCGCGACAGCCTGATCGTCGAGCTCGATGCTGCCAACGCAATGTTGCAGCGCCGGGCCGACTATCCGGTCGTGCCGATGCCTGCCGACATGCTGGAGCTCATCGAGCGTTACGAGTACGGCCTGAAACGCAGGCTGTACGAGATCGTCGATCATCTGGTCGCCCACGACATGCTCGGCCGAGAACGGCCCGCGTTCGTGCACGACGTCGACGAGCTGCGGACGCTGCCGCCGATCATGTATCCGGGCAAGATTCTCAACGCGGCGGTCAATTTCTACAGCCACGTCGAGGAATCGGGCACCGAGGAAGAGCGACGCGAGGCCAGGCGGCTCAGGCGCGAAAATCGCGGCGTGCCGTATCTGTTCCTGAAGCCCAGCCGCGGCGCAGTCATCGGCAACGGTACGCCGATCGTCATTCCGTACGGCCGCGATCGCACGGACTGGGAAGTGGAGCTCGGCGCCGTGATCGGTCGTGCCGCTAAATACGTCTCGGCAAAAGACGCGGAGGCGCACGTATTCGGCTACATGGTGACGCTCGACATCTCCGATCGCGGCGGCCGCCCGCCCGGTGGCGCGCCGTTCACGCTCGATTGGTTCGTCGGCAAGGGCCACGACACGTTCGCGCCGCAGGGCCCCTGGATCGTGCCGAAGGAGTTCTACGGCGACCCGATGCAAATACTCCGCCAGACGCTCAGCATCGGTGACGAGCAGATGCAGCAGGCGACCGCCGGCGACATGATCCATTCGCTGTGGGAGCTGATCGAATACGCGTCCTCGATCATCACGCTTTATCCCGGCGACGTCATCAACAACGGCACCTCGGGTGGCGTCGGCATGGGCACGGCGGTGCGCGGCGCGCAGCGATTCCTCAGGCCCGGCGAGGAGATCGTGGCCACGATCGACGGGATCGGCACGCTACGCATGCCGGTCGTTGCGGAGGACAAGCCCGAGGGCCTAACCGGCGCAGCGTTGCCGCCGGTAAAGAGCTACCGCAAGTAAGCCATCGCGGCCCGGCAAGGCCGGCCGCTTGCACGCGCCTCCGCCGCGCCGGATACTCGGCTTACATGACGTGATAACAGGTGCTGTCATGCGAACCCCGCTCATCGGTGCGTCCGTTCTCTGATCGATGCACGGATTGACGCGCATCGACGGCGGCTGCCATTGCGGCAACATCCGCTTCGTACTGTGGTGGCCCGAGGCCGAAGCCGAAATCGCCGTCCGCGAGTGCGGCTGCACCTTTTGCCGAAAGCACGGCGGCGCCTGGACGTCCCACCGTCTCTCGGAGCTCGCCATAGAGATCGACGACGCTGCCTCGGTCTCGAAGTACAGCTTCGGCACGAAAACGGCGGATTTTCACGTCTGCTCAATCTGCGGCTCCGTGCCATTCGTGCTGAGCGAGATCGACAGCCAACAATATGCCGTCGTCAATACGAATTGTTTCGAAAACGCCGGCGATTTCACGCTTGCGAGCTCATCGACAAGCTTCGACGGCGAAGACACGGAAAGCAGGCTCGAGCGCCGGAAACGCAACTGGATTCCGACGGTCCGATTCAGGGTTTCCGGCAGCTGACGCTCACATGCTTCGAAAGTTAGTCCTCATACTTTTCTCTAGATCGGCGGCAAAATTCGAACGGGAGTCGCGCGAATGGGTGTGCAACTGTATGACCTTGCCGAACGCCGCTGGTTGATGCAGCGATCCGTGCACTATGCCAAACACTGATGGCTTGACGCTGCAGGTCGAAGATATCGAGTCGGGCCGCAGATTCCGTATCGGGCGCGGCGCCGAGCGGCTGTCTTTCCGCGAGCTCTTCGGCCTGCTGCAAGCCAACCGGAATTTTGCGGATTGGTATACCCGAATCCTCTCGGAATGCGAGTTCCCCGCGTTCTATTGGGAGCACCCGCCGCTGATGACCGCTAGCATCGATCGAGAGGCGGAATTCGTCTTGATCGAGGCACCGCTCTTGACCACGCTCGTCGCCGACGCGTCGCCGTTCGAGGCGCACTTCGCTCGCCAGTCCGGCAGGAACGTCGTTACATTCAGCAATCTGGGCGGCGACGCGCTGTTGATCGTGCCGCGACCCGTCGGCGCGCGCGACGCGTATCCTCACCTGGCGACATTCGTTCGCTCGGCGCCCGGCGATCAAGTCAGGGAACTGTGGCGCCGCACCGCGAAAGCGGTTTTCGACGCGTTGAGCCCTACGCCACGCTGGCTGAGCACCGCGGGCCTTGGCGTGTCCTGGCTTCATCTCAGGCTCGATACCCGACCCAAGTACTATTCGCACGGCCCCTACCGGTCCGTCGATTTCTTCACTGCAGCAAGGCCGTGAGCGGAGCCGATCCGCCCGACGGCGACACGTAAGGAGCACGGCGATGACGGACAAGTTTCTCTCGCAGGCGATCGAAGAAGCCAGACTCGGGCTTGAAGCAGGCGGGATTCCGATCGGCTCCGTTTTGGTCATCGACGACGAGATCGTCGGCAGAGGCCATAACCAGCGGGTGCAGAAAGGCAGCGCCGTGCTGCACGCGGAGATGGACTGCCTCGAGAACGCCGGTCGACTTTCGGCCCGCGACTATCAGCGCGCCACGCTTTACTCGACGCTGTCGCCTTGCGACATGTGCAGTGGAGCCATTCTTCTGTACAAGATTCCCAAGGTGATCGTCGGAGAGAATCGCACCTTTCGAGGCCCCGAGGATTACCTGAGATCCAGGGGCGTCGATATCGAGATCGTCGACGATTCGGCCTGTGTCGAGCTGATGCAGGCGTTCATTCGCACCAATGAGCGGCTGTGGAACGAAGACATCGGGGAATGACGGTCACCGATTCGCGAACGCCTTGGGGCGAGATGCTGCGTTCGGCTAGGGAGCTAGCCCCCGCGGCGCAATCAGCCGAACGATCGGCGCCACGGCGAGCGGCACGAAGCTCATGCCGATGATGACCAGCCAGCCGGCCGCGCCGGGGTCGCTCAGTTTGAGCAGGTCGCGCGGCAGCGGTAGATAGACCGCGGCCAGTACGAACAGGATGCACACGGCGACGGCGGCCCAGATCCACGGGTTGCGCGTGATTTCGTTCTTGATCAGGCGCCGAATGTCATCCCTCATGTTGAACACGTGCCAAACCTGAGCAAAGGCCAGTGTGCAGAACGACACCGTGACCGCATGATCGGCGTCGAAACCGAGCTGGAATACGGCGATCGCCATTGCACTCAGCACTGTTGCGGCGATCACGAATCCGTGCAGCAGGATCCTCGTCCAGTGCGAACCGGTCAGCACGGGCTCATCGAACGGCCTCGGCGCTGCTTTCATCAGGACCGGCGAGCCCTCCCCCACGCCGAGCGCGAGGGCCGGGAAAACGTCCGTTACGAGATTCAGAAAGAGGATCTGCAGCGGCAGGAGCGGCAGCGGCGCGCCGACGATCGTCGCGATACTGACGACCAGCACCTCGCTGATGTTGCACGACAAGAGGTAGACGACGAACTTACGGATGTTTTCGTAGATCGTCCGGCCCTGCGCAACCGCGCGCACAATTGTAGGGAACTCGTCGTCCTCCAGAACCATCGCCGCCGCCTCTTTGGCTACCGCGGTGCCGCGTATACCCATCGCGACGCCGATGTCGGCTTTCTTCAGCGCGGGCGCGTCATTGACGCCGTCTCCGGTCATCGCAACGACCTGCTCGTGCTGCTGATAGAAGTCGATCAGATCGAGCTTCTGCTCCGGCGACACTCGAGAGAACACACGCACAGCCTCGAGGTCGGTGAGGTCCGCGTCAGCCAGGAACCGCGCCAGATCGGCACCCTCGACGAAGCGCTCGGCCGGCGCACCGGCCGCGACGATGTCGAGTTCCGTCGCGACGTTCTGCGCGGTCGCGGCGTGGTCGCCCGTCACCATGACGACCGAGATCCCGGCGTCGCGGCACTGCCGAATCGCATCCTTGACGCCGCGGCGCGGCGGATCTTCGAGACCGACAATGCCGATCAGCATCAGGTCGGCGTACGCGTCTCCGGCCGCGTTGGACGTGGTCTTTTGCGCGACCGCGAGCGTGCGCAATCCGCGCTCACCGAGACGTGCGGCGTGCTCCGCCCAGTCGCGGCGCTCTGCCTCGGACAGCGGCGCCGCACCCTCGATCGAGAGCACCGACGAGCAGATGGGGATCACGGTCTCCGGGGCGCCTTTGACCGCGACCAGCGTCGCATCGCCTTTGGCATGCAGCGTCGCCATGCGTTTCGTCTCCGGATCGAACGCGAGCTCGAGCACCTCGGGATACTGCTCCAGCAGCGCATCACGCCGAATGTTGCGGGCCGCGGCCGCGATCAGGAGGGCCACCTCGGTCGGGTCGCCGACCCCTTGCACGGCACCCTCGGGCTCGACGCTCAGACTCGCGTTGCTGCACAGCGTCGCCGCCGTGAGCAGCTCATCGAGCAGTGACAGCGCGTTACCCTGCGGTTCCTGCGCGCCTTCGGCGATCACTGCGGGAGCGACGCTGCCCGACCCGGCCATCGCGATATCCGCGTCGGCGGTCCGCACGGCCGTGACGGTCATACGGTTCTCGGTCAGCGTGCCGGTCTTGTCGGTGAGAATCACGCTCGTGGCGCCGAGCGTTTCGACGGCGGATAGCCGCGCGATGAGCGCGTTCTGTTTCGCCATCCGCCACATGCCGCGGGCGAGCGCGATCGTGGCGACGATGGGTAGGCCCTCGGGAATCGCCGCGACGGCCAGCGCGATAGCGACCTCGATGGCCAGGTAAGTATCACGTCCGGCGAGCACGCCGGCCGCCGCGATCAAGAGCCCGAGGACCAGGACCGCCCAGACCAGTCGTTGCGCAAGCGCGTCCAAGCGTTTCTCGAGCGGAGTCTGCTGCGCTTCGGCTTCGGTGACGAGTTCGGAGATCCGGCCGAGCTCGGTGCTCAAACCGGTGCCGATGACGATGCCTTTTCCCGAGCCGCGAGTGATCGCCGTGCCCTTGAAGACTATGTTCTGCCGATCCATGACCGGCGTATCCGTGGGCAGGGGTTCCGTCATCTTGGTCACGGGCATCGACTCACCGGTTAAGGTCGATTCGTCCGCCTGCAGCTTGGCCGCCTCGATGAGCCGCATGTCCGCCGTGACGATGTCGCCCCCCTCGCAGATCACGATATCGCCGGGCACCAGGCCCTCGGCGGGTACGCGCTTCACCAGCCCCTCGCGAATCACGACGGTTTCGATTCTCCCCAATCGCCCTAGCGCTTCCATCGAGCGAACGGCGCGCCATTCCGTGAAAAAACCGATCGTCGCGTTGATGGCGATGACGGCGAATATGGCGAGCCCTTCAATCGGTTCCGCGAACAGCACGGCGAGACCGCCGGCCGCCACCAGCAGCAGGATCACTACACTCTTGAACTGGTCCAGGAAGATCGAGGCCACGCTGCGACGCTTGGCCGCGCGCAGCTGGTTGCGGCCGAAACGGACGCGGCGTCGATCGGCCTCGGCGGTGTCCAGGCCGACGGTGGGATCGACCGCGAGCTCGGCGAGCACCTCGTCGACGCTGCGGCTCCAGGAGCGATCGCGGCCGACGTAGTCGCTCGACTCCGCGACCGACGTCATCCGGCCTCCGTGGCCTCCGCGGGCATCACTCCTCAGCCTTCGGATCGCAAAGCAAAGGACGTCCTGCATCACGATGCCACTTGCAGATCCCGTCCCAGATATCCTCGGCGGTCTCTGCGTACCAGAACAGCTCGCGATCCTCCGCGTCGATGACGCCCTCGTCGACCAGGAAATCAGGATCGAACGCCCGTCGCCAGAATCGCTCGCCGACGAGCACGACGGGCAGCGGCTCGATCGTGCGACTCTGCACGAGGTTCAACGTCTCGAAGACCTCGTCGAGGGTACCGAAACCGCCCGGAAAGGCGACCAGCGCTTTGGCGCGCAGCAGAAAGTGGAGCTTGCGAATCGCAAAATAGCGCACGCAGAATGCCAGCTCTTGCGACAGATACGGATTCGGGAACTGTTCACGCGGCAGCGTGATGTTGAGGCCGATGCTTTTTGCGCCGACGTCGAACGCGCCGCGATTGGCCGCCTCCATGAGGCCGGGCCCGCCGCCCGTCATCAGCGTCACGCGCGCATCACGCGGACCGCCCGAGCGACCGACGATGGCGCCGAACTCGCGTGCAACGCCATAGAAATAGCTTTTTTCCAGCACCCGTTCGGCGACTGCAAGCCGTCTAGCCAACACCTCGTCGGCGGGTGCCTTGTCGAGCGCCGCCTTGAGCGCCTCGACGCGGCGACTTGCCTCGGCCGGCTCGGGGATACGCGAACCGCCGAACACGACGATAGTCTGCTCCACGCCCTGCCGACGCAGATGCAGGTCGGGTTTCAGGAAGTCGAGCTCGAGACGCGGCCCCCGCACGCCATCTTCATCGAGGAAATCGACGTCGCTGTCGGCGCGCCGATAGGTCGCGCTCTCGAGGATCTGCCGGACGCGGCTCGGTGCATCCGGATCGTCGACCGGTGATTTTGCGCTCTCCCAGGGCAGCGGTTCGCTGCGCCGCAGCGGATCCGCCGGGGCCGGTATTCTTCGCCCGGACGTGGATTTCTCGTGCATTGCGGAACTCCCGTTAGCTGACGTCGACGGTCTGCGCGTATTTGGCAATCGCGGCCGGCGCATCGAGCTCCGAACGGAGCTTTGCCAGCAGCGGCAGCTGCGCCCGTTCCTCGCCATGGACCAGGTAGACGCGGGGGCGGTTGTCGAACGCGCCGTACCATTCGAGCAGGTCCGCCTGATCGGCGTGCGCCGACAGCCCGCCGATCGTATGCACCCGAGCGCGGACGGCGTAATTTTCGCCGAAGAGCTTGATCTGTTCGACGCCATCGACGAGCCGCCGGCCGAGCGTGCCGTGCGCCTGGTAGCCGACGATCAACAGGTGGCATTCGGGCCGCCAGATGTTGTTCTTGAGATGATGGTGTATGCGGCCGCCGCTGCACATGCCGCTGCCTGCGATGATGATGGCACCCGACCTGACCTGATTGATCGTCATCGATTCTTCAGTGCTGCGGGTCATGTGGAAATTGGGCAGATCGGGCAGGTGCGAATCCGGACCGAACAGCCGAGCCCCGTACAGATGCCGGTAGCGCGAATACGCCTCGGTCGCCTCGATGCCCATCGGGCTATCGAGGTAGATGTGCCAGTCGTCGAGGCGCCAGCGATCGTAGTTCTCGGCCATCAGGAACAACAGGTCCTGCGTGCGCCCTACCGTGAACGCCGGAATCAAGATGTTTCCCTGCGCTGCCCGCGCCGCATCGAAGACGGCCGTCAGCTCCTCCATCGTCTGATCGAACGGCCGGTGCAGGCGGTCGCCGTAGGTGCTCTCCATGAGCACGACGTCGGCCGAGTTGAGACGCGTCGGCGGATTCATCACGGGCGCATCCCGATAACCCAGATCGCCACTGAATACGAGGGTGCAGCTACTGCCGCCGTGCGTGTATGCGAGCTCGACGATCGATGATCCGAGAATGTGTCCGGCATCGTGGAGCGTCACAGTGAGCTCGGGCGCAATGCGTACGCGCTCCCCGTAGGCCATGCCGCGGAAGCTCGCGAGGCAGGCCTCCGCATCGGCGCGCGTGTATAGCGCCTCGATCGGACGCAGTCCCTTTTTCCGGCGCTTCTCGTTGTCCCATTCGGCATCTTTCTCGTTGAGATAGCCCGAGTCCGGCAGCATGATCTCGCACAGCGCCTGGCTCGCGTGCTGCGTGTAGATTGGCCCGTCGTAGCCCTGCTTGACGAGTAGCGGTATCCGACCCGAATGATCGATGTGCGCGTGGCTCAAGACTACCGCATCGATCTCGTCGATCGACACCGGGAAAGGTGCCCTATTGAGCTCCTCGTCTGCGCGCCCGCCCTGAATCAGTCCGCACTCCAACAAGATCGTGTGATCGGCCGTTCGCAGCACGTAAAGAGAGCCCGTGACCCGCTCGGTTGCACCGAAAAATTGCAGCTGGAAAGTCATTCGAAGCATACGCTACCCGGTCCGACCACCCCGGTACAGTCTCCGCCGCTCGAGATCCGATCAATACGTAAATGTACTCGTTGAGTTGACCGAGGTGCCAACTCATATTTAGGATCGGGTTAGACACATCGAGAAGCAGCATGACGCCCACAACCTCACCGAGTGACCGACCTTACTGGATCGTCGTGGCGGACGAGTCGAGCGCAGTGGTTTTTGCGCGTGACACCAAGCGCGCCCCGCTGCGGGAGCTGTTTACGCTCGAGAACGAGACTGCGCGGAAGAGAATGGGAGAGCTGATCTCGGATCGAGGCGGGCGCAGCTTCGATAGCCACGGCCAGGGCCGCCATACGATGGCGAAGGAGAAATCCGACCCGAAGAAGCATGCGGCCACGCTGTTTGCCAAGCAAATCGCCGAACGAATCGGCAAGGCGGTGCACAATGGCTCCTGCCGCGGCTTCGCGCTGATTGCGCCACCCCGATTCTTGGGGGTGTTGCGCGACGCCGTTTCCACAGCAGCCAAGATCGAACCGTTCGCGACCGTGGATAAGGAGGTAGTCGGCCGGGACGCATCGGTCATCGAACGACTTCTCGCAGAAGCCTAGCCGGATTCGGCTTCGATGGCGGACTTCGTCAAACTCCGAGACAAGATGGTCGACCGCCAGATCGCCGCGCGCGGTATACGCTCACCCGCGGTTCTCGACGCCATGCGCAGCGTGCCGCGCGAAGAGTTCGTGCCCGAAGGCATGCGGGACTTCGCCTATGACGACGCACCCCTGCCGATCGGCGCAAACCAGACCATATCGCAACCCTACATCGTGGCGTTCATGATCGATGCGCTGTGCCTTAAAGGCGGCGAAACGGTACTCGATATCGGCACCGGATCGGGCTACGCGGCGGCCGTGCTCGCGGTCATTGCCGGCCGGGTCTACACCATCGAAAGAATCGAAGAGTTAGCGGATTCCGCACGAGATCGCTTGAGACGACTCGGTTACGACAACGTCGAGGTCATTCACGCCGACGGCACCAAGGGCTGGCCCGATGAGGCGCCCTTCGACGGCATCGTCGTCGCCGCCGGCGGACCGGAGGTCCCCGAATCGCTCAAAGAGCAGCTGAAGATCGGCGGGCGACTGGTCATCCCGATCGGAATGGACCGCAGCATCCAGGAACTGGTCCGCGTAACACGGACTTCGGAAGCGGAGTACGTCCTCGAGGACCTCACGAGCGTCCGATTCGTGCCGCTCGTCGGCGAAGAAGGTTGGACGAACCGGCTCTGATTCGACGGCGCCGCGTCGCGCGACCTTCGGCCCCGCTTTTCCGATCCACAGCCGACGCGATCAATCTGGTAAAGTCTTGGCCACCCGAGCCGGCTCGACAAGGCTCCGTTGGGAGGAACATACGCACATGCGAGTAATTCTTGTACCCGTTGCCGATCGGCCGGAGTGCGCGCGCGCACTGCGGACGGCATTCGACCTCGGCGAGCGGCTCGAGGCGAGCATCGCCGGCTGTCACATACGCGCGCACAGCGATTCGAAGGTGTCGCTGTCGAGCGAGTTCAGTGCCCAATACTTCGGCATCACCAGCAAAGCGACGGACTCGGCCTGGCGCAGCAAGACGACGCAGAGAGCCTCGTTCGCAGCGAAAAAACTGTTCACTTCGATCGCGAAGATGAACGGCTACGAGGTTGCTAGACGAGCGCGCAGAACACCCGTAGCCAGCTGGTCAGAACGGGTCGGCGCTCCGGACAAGGTGATGAGGATCGTCGGCCCGGTCTCCGACGTCATCGTCGTCTCGCGCCCATCGGCCAAAGGCGGCGACATCGCCCGCCTGTTCATGATGTCGGCGCTGATGGAGTCCGGGCGCCCGGTTTTGATCTTGCCTCAGGCGGGCGCCGCTAAGGTCGGCCGGCGCGTCTGCATCGGCTGGAATCAGAGCGTCGAAGCGGCTCGCGCGGTGGCGAGCGCGCTGCCGATCCTCGCAGCCGCCGACCAGGTCACGATCGTAAGCTGCGGTCCCGAGGACCGCCTCGGCCCGAAGTCGCAGCAGCTCAGCAACTACCTGCGGTGCTACGGGATCAAGGCCGACAAGATCAAGACCCAAGGTCGCGACGTAGAACAGGAGCTGCTCGCGAGCTTCAAGAAGTCGGACTCGAATCTCCTGATCATGGGGGCATACAGCAGGTCCCGCTGGCGCCAGATCGCATTCGGCGGCACCACGCACTTCATTCTCGAGAAAGCCAAGATCCCGGTGCTCATGCTGCGTTCGTAGGAACCCGTCCTGACGGGCGCCATCGATCGGGAACCATGACCTATCCGCGAACAACTCGCCGCCAAACGCTCAAGCTCATCGCCGGTACCGCCGCGACTGCCGCGATCGCTCGAACGGCGCGACCGGATGTGCTCGACTTCTACGACGATGCGCTGATCATCGACGCCCTTTGTTTCGGCCGCGACTGGGACGGCAGCGAGTTCGAGGCACTCCGCCAAGCCAACTACGCAGGGATAGTCGAAAGCCTGCCCCGAAGAGACTTGCAGGCGGCAATCGATGCGCTCGTCGAATGGCGCGCACGCGCCAAAGAGCATCCGGACAAGCTCTTGATCGCGCTCGAAGCCGCGGATTTCGAGCGCGCGAAACAAAGCGGGCGCACGGCGGTGCTGATGAATTTTCAGGACTCGACCATGCTCGAAGGCGATGCCGACAACATCGACGCCTTGCACGCGCTCGGCATGCGCAGCTTCCAGCTCACCTACAACTATCGCAATCTCGTCGGCGACGGATGCCTCGAGCGGACCAACGCGGGCCTGTCGGACTTCGGCCTCGAGGTCGTCGAACGCATGAACGAGGTCGGCGTCATGATCGACCTGTCGCACTCCGGCCGGCAGACGACGCTGGACGGCATCGAGTTGTCGAAAAAACCGGTCGCGATCACGCACACGATGTGCGACAGCCTGCGCAGGGGACATCCTCGAGCGAAGACGGACGAACAAATGCGCAAATGCGCGCAAAGAGGCGGCGTGATCGGCATGATTGCGCTCGGCTATTTCCTGGGACCCGATCCGGGCGGCGAGACGACCGTCGATTCCTATGCCGATCATATCGAACACGCAGTGACCGTCGCCGGCATCGAGCACGTGGGCATCTCCACCGATTTTCCACCGCAGGGCATCTCTCCGTGGGCGACGCGCGAGAACTGGTACGAGCCGCGACTCCAATGGTTCAAACCGAGCTACGAGCTGCGCTGGCCACCCTGGATACCGGAGCTCGACACGCCGGATCGGTACCGCAATCTAGTGCGCGTGTTGGAGCGACGCGGCTGGTCCGAGGGCGACATGGAGCGCCTGCTCGGCCTGAACTGGCTGCGGCTGTTCGGAGACACGATCGGCTGAACGAAATGTCTGCGACAAACGGTCGCCTGTCGGGGCGGGCACCTACGGGCGAATGGTAGGAGCCCGTCCTGACGGGCGACTACCAAGTCGATAGAATTCCGTTCTACAAGACGGCTGCAAATCGCGGCACTGACACACGTACTAGCCGGCACTATGCTAAATTCATGACCAGGTCGCCAGGCGACAAGAAACGCGAGCTGACGCGGCGCGATTTCCTCGGTACGACCGCCGGCCTCGGCGCCGCGTCACTCTTGAGCGGCGACGCCGGCGCTCGACAAGGCGGAGCCGACGATGACGAGAACGCGCTCCCCGCACCTTCCGCGGCTCGGCTCGAACGCGATGTGGGCGGCACCGCGGCCCCTCCCGCTGCGACGGGCCGCGCCGTCCGGCGCCCGGGCTCCGACTTGATGGTGCAGCTGCTGGAGAACCTCGGCATCGAATACATCGCTGCCAACCCCGGCGCGAGCTTCGAGGGACTGCAGGAGTCGATCATCAATTACGGCGATCGACCGAACGAGATGCCCGAGCTCATATCAGCGCTGCACGAGGAATCGGCCGTCGACATGGCGCATGGCTATGGCAAGTCCGAGGGACGGCCGATGGCGGCGCTGATACACGGGACCATCGGGCTCATGCATGCGTCGATGGCCATCTACCAGGCGTATCACACGCAGACTCCGGTCCTGCTGCTTGCCGGAAGGGACGACACGAATTTTCTGCGCGCGCAGTCGGCGAACGACATCGGCGGAATCGTGCGGTCGTTCACGAAGTGGGACGCGCATCCGCAATCCCTCGAGGAATCGCTGCACGCGATTCATGAAGCCTATCGACAGGCCACGTCGCCCCCCTGCGGCCCGGCGCTCGTCGTGCTCGATACCGAGCTGCAGAAAGCCGAGGCAGGCGACCTCCCGGTGCCGCGCTATGCACCACCGACGATTGCCGGCATCACGCCCGTGCAGGCCACGCGGATCGCCGAGCGTTTGATCGCGGCCGCCAATCCCCGCATAGCGGTGGGCCGGTTTCGCACGCCGCAGGGTGTTGCGCATGCCGTAGAGCTTGCCGAGCTGGTCGGCGCGTGCGTGTCGACGCGCGCCGCGATGGAGCCGATGAGCTTTCCGCAACGGCACCCTCTCTGCGGTCCGGGCTGGGACACGGGCTACGATTTCACGCTGGGGCTCGAAACCGGCGGCGCCCAGGCCGCCGTCATCGGCCCGCATCGCCGGTCCGTTCCCGATCGCGACGTCACGGGCATCGGCTACGGCTTCGTACGCACGCCGCCGACGCCGATCTGGGGTCCGTACGCGCCGCCGAAGCCAGGTGAGAACGACATTACCGCAGATGCCGAGGCGAGCCTGCCGCTACTCATCGTCGAAATCGAGCGTTTGCGAAGCGGAGCGAAGCGCCGTGAGATCGAGGCACGCACGCAGAAACATGCGGCCTCCAACCGCAAGGCGAGAATCACGGCGGTCCGCAAAGCGATCGAAGAGCGGCGGCGAGGATGGAACGGCACGCCGATCAGCCTCGCCCGTCTCTACACGGAGCTGTGGTCGCTGATCAAAGACGAAGACTGGTGCCTCGCATCACCGACCCAGTTCTCGGGTGGACACAATCGGGTGCTGTGGGAGCACAACAGGCCTTACAGTCATCTCGGCATGCACGGCGCCGGCGGTCTCGGCTACTGTATCGGCGCGTCGACCGGCGCCGCCCTGGCCGCGAAACACCGCAATCGGATCGTGATCAACATTCAGACCGACGGCGATCTCAATTACGTTCCGGGCTCGCTGTGGACCGCGGCGCATCATCGCCTACCGATGCTGGTCATCATGCACAACAATAGGGCCTGGCACCAAGAGTTGATGTACGCGCAGTTCATGGCCGGCGTGCGCGGCCGCGGCGGTAATCGCGCTCACATCGGGACGACGTTCAGAGATCCCTACATCAGCTACGCGAAACTGGGCGAAGCCTACGGCGTCGAGAGCGAGGGTCCGATCGCGAATCCCGAGGAGCTTTATGCTGCGCTCGAGCGCGGCGTCAGGGCTGTCAAAGAAGGTCGGCCGTACCTGATCGACGTGCTGACGCAGCCGCGGTAGACCGATGAAGCACCCGTGCCTGTTGCTGCTGCTTTGGGTCGCCGCGCCGCTGGCCGCCCAGCAATCGAGCGGCGATCGAGCCCGGGGCCTCGAGCTCTATCTCGAGTTTGCGTGCTATAGCTGTCATGGCTATAACGGGACCGGTCGAACGCCTCTGTCGCGCGAGACGAGCGGCATACTCGGCAGCGAGGCGCTATTCGTCAGTTACCTGCGCCTGCGGGCCGATCAGAACCCGATCAATCCGAGGAACACCATGCCGAACTATGACGCCGCTACCTTGAGCGATCAGCAGGCGATCGACATCTATGCCTATCTTTTGTCACTCAGTGACGACCCGCCGGAGATCGAGGAGATCCCGGCATTCATGGACGTTCTTGAGTCCGCGGAACGGAGGCCTGATGGTGATTCGAGTGAAAACTAAGATCCTCATGCTGTCGGCAGTGGTGGCCATCGCCGGTCCGGCAGAGGTCGACGCACATCACTCCGGCATCGGTTTCGACCGTACCAAGTCGATCGAA
Organism: Woeseiaceae bacterium; assembly: GCA_041579335.1. GTDB lineage: Bacteria > Pseudomonadota > Gammaproteobacteria > Steroidobacterales > Woeseiaceae > JBFGFX01. The sequence goes on from JBFGFX010000024.1 coordinate 20,026, forward strand.
GTCTCCGGCGAGATCACGCGCTACGTGTGGCGCAATCCGCATCTCGCGATCGTGATCGACGTCACGAATGCCGCAGGCGAAACAGAGGAATGGAAGCTCGAAGGTCCGGGCACCACGGTGCTGACCAGGCAGGGTCTGTCCAAAGCATCTTTGAACGAGGGCGATACGATCACAGTCGTCGTTCACCCGATGAAGAGCGGCAAGCCGGGTGGTCTTCTCCAGGCGATCACGCTCGCGGATGGCAAGACACACGCGATGAGCGCGGAGTATCGCGTAGCATCAGGCACGACTCGGAGCGCTCGCGAGCGGCCCTCACTCGTTGCGTACGCGCCGCCCCCGCAGGGCGAGACCTGGCAGGAACGCGAGCAGAAGACCCGTCCGGACACGCTGCCGATGGTGGGCAGCCTGCCGATACAGACCGGGCCGGGTGCGCTCGATCCGGACAACCTCACCAAGCCGCGACCGAAACCGCCGTTCGACCTCACCGGGACCTGGGAATTCCGCGGGGAAGTCGAATACACCGCCAACTACGGCTGGTACGAATTCAAGCCGCATCCGGAATTCACGCAAAAAGGCAAGCAAACCTACGAACGATACCTGAGCTTCGCGCGCGAGGGCCGGCAGTTCAAGGAACCGACCGCTGAGTGTTACCCGGCCGGCATGCCGCGGCTCATGACGCGTTACGGTGCTTTGATGATGCTGCAGTACCCGACCGCGATCTTCATG
>JBFGFX010000025.1:0-20599 GCA_041579335.1 Woeseiaceae bacterium
ACGCTTGAAGTCGGAGCTTCAGCAGATGGAGAAACTCATGGAAAACGTATCGCAGGTCGATCCGCCCGACGGATTAGATGAACAGATCCTGCGCCGTGCGACGCTGCCGGAGCCAGCCAAAGCCTGGTCGATCGCAGACTGGCTGCATCCGATACGATCGGGCGCCGCGTGGCGCTACGGTTTCTCCGCCGCGTTCGGCGCGCTGCTCGTCATCGCCGTGTACGAGAGCCAACCGCGATTGGGACCGGCAGCGGATATCACGGAGCTGGTCGGCACGATGGCCCCGGATTCCGGCGGCGCACGCACGATCCTCGACACGTTTTCGTTCGAGCGGACGGGCATCGCCAGCATCGCCAGACTGGAGCAGCGCGACAATGCGCTGGTACTGGACGTGCGCATCGACACAATGCGTCCCGTCGAGATTGTCATGGATTTCGCAGCCGCCGGTCTCGAGTTCGAGGCTCTGGCGCAGACGCAGACCTGGCTCGAATCCATCCAGTTCGCGAATAACGTGCTGCGGGTCAAGGGACGCGGTCAGCGCCGCTTCTCCGTGCTGCTGCAAATGAGCGATGACATTTCTTTCCCCGGCGAGACGAAGATCGGTCTCGAATACTCGAGCGACGGAACCTTGCTGGAGCAGGGATCGCTGAGTTCATCCAGATTAGACGAAAGGGCGAGTCCCGATAGATAGGAGCATAGCGATGAGTACCAATGAGCAATCGAAATCCCGAATGACGGGGCTAATCGCCGCATTCGCCGTCGCAATCGCGGTGGTCGCCTATTTCGGCGTCAAGTACCCGATCCAGCAGGACGATGCAACCGGCACAATCGCGCCAGCAGAGCGCTACCGGGGCGACCAGGTCACCGCCGACGATGTGAAGCTGGGCGACCAGGCGGTCCAAGACTTCATGCAGACGGACCTGTTCGCGAAGATTGCCGCGGACGAGTCGCTGCGCGAAGCGCTCGCGAACGATAGCTTGCGCGAAGCGCTCGCGAACGACAGCCTCCGGGAAGCGCTGGCGAGCGAGACCTTCCGCGACGCGCTCGCGAACGAGAGCCTGCGCGAGGCGCTGGCCAACGAGAGCCTGCGCGAAGCGCTCGCGAACGAGACCCTTCGCGATGCACTGGCCAGCGAAAATCTCCGCGAGGCGCTGGCGAGCGAGAATCTGCGCGAAGCGCTGGCGAGCGACTACCTCCGTGAAGCCATGGCGAACGAAAGCCTGCGCGAGGCGCTGGCCAACGACTACCTCCGCGAGGCGATGGCGAACAACTACCTCCGTGACGCGATGGCGAACGAGCGGTTTCGTGAGGCGCTGGCCAGCGACCATTTCCGCGAGGCGATGGCCGACGAGGCATTGAGGGAATCGATGGCCGACGCGCAGCTGCGCGAGGCGATGGCCGACGATTACCTGCGCGAGGCGCTCTCCAACGAATCCCTGCGTGAGGCGCTCGCCAATGAGAGCCTGCGTGAGGCACTCGCGAACGATAGCTTGCGTGAAGCGCTCGCGAACGAGAGCCTACGCGAGGCGCTGGCGAACGAGAGCCTCCGCGAAGCACTCGCGAACGAGAGCATGCGCGAGGCGCTGGCGAGCGACAGCCTCCGCGAAGCACTCGCGAACGACAGCCTGCGCGAGGCCATGGCGGACAACTACCTCCGCGAAGCGCTTGCCGATGAGAGCCTGCGCGAGGCGCTGGCCAACGACTACCTCCGCGAGGCGATGGCGAACAACTACCTCCGCGAGGCGATGGCGAACGAGACGCTGCGCGAAGCGCTGGCCAACAACTATTTCCGCGAGGCTCTCGCAAACCAGACGTTCCGAGAGGCGCTGGCGGACCAGGCGCTCATGAACCAGCTCAGGAGCCGGCAACAGTAGCACCCGGACGCTGCCCCGCCGATGGCGGGGCAGCGTGCAATAACAACAATAAACCATGCGATCAGCGATCAGCGCCGTACTGTTCGGCGCGCTTTTTTTGGGAGTCAGCCAACCGTCTCGCGCGCAGGGCCTCGAGTTCATCGATACCGAGGAGATGCGGCTCCTTTACTTCAGTCCCAGCGAGGACTATCTCGCGCCGCACGTGATCGCGAGCTTCGAGAACTCGATGCGCCGGCAGCGCTCGATCTTCGACTACGAGCCTTGGGACGACGTGACGGTGCTGCTCACCGATTTCGCCGATCATGGCAACGCGGGGGCGTTCCCGATCCCGCGCAACCAGCTGTTCGTCGATATCGCGCCCAAGCCGCCGACGTTCGAAACCTCCGCCGGCGCGGAGCGCATGGGCAGCCTGATGAAGCACGAGCTCGTGCACCTCGTGACGACTGACCAGGCGAACAGCAACGACAAACGCGCGCGAGGCTTTTTCCGCGGCAAGGTCCGGGCGCTGTCCGCGCATCCCGAGACCATCCTCTATTCCTACCTGACGAACCCGCGACTCTACGCGCCGCGCTGGTACCACGAGGGCATCGCGGTCTTCGTCGAGACCTGGCTTGCAGGAGGACTCGGTCGCGCGCAGGGCGCCTATGACGAGATGGTGTTCCGGTCGATGGTCCGCGACGGTTCGCACATATACGATCCGCTGGGGCTGGTCGCGGAAGGGACGCAGGTCGATTTCCAGGTCGGCGTCAACGCGTACCTGTACGGCACGAGATTCATGACCTACATGGCGCTCACCTACGATCCCGACAGGCTGGTGCAATGGGTGACGCGGCAGGAAGGCAGCCGCCGCTCGTACGAGGAGGAGTTCGAGCGGATCTACGGACTGTCGCTCGATGACGCCTGGCAGGACTGGATCGATTTCGAGCGCGAGTGGCAGACAAAGAACCTGGAGACGGTGAGGGCACACCCGATCACGCCCCACGAGGACCTCGCGGACAGGGCGTTGGGGTCGGTCTCGCGTGCCTTCATCGACCCTCAGACCGGCACGATGTACGCCGCGTTCCGCTACCCCGGCACCGTCGCGCACGTCGGTGCGCTGTCGCTCGAGGATGGCGGCATAGAGCACCTCGTGGACGTAAAGGGCCCGATGCTCTACCGGGTAACGTCGCTCGCCCATGACCCGGACGGCAGGCGACTCTTCTTTACCACCGACAACTACGCCTTCCGCGACCTCATGGCCATCGATCTCGAAACCGGCGATACGGAGCGGCTGCTCCGTGACGCCAGGATCGGTGAGTTGGTCTTCAACCCGCAGGACAAGTCCATCTGGGGCGTCCGGCACCTCAACGGCCGCGCGGCACTGGTACGAATCCCATACCCGTATACGGAGTGGAAGCTGATAAAGCCCTACCCTTACGGTGAGATGCTCTACGACATGGACATCTCGCCCGACGGGAAATTGCTGTCCACGTCCTTCGGCGACATCTCGGGGCAGCAGGCGCTCCAGATCTACGAGATCGAAGCGCTGCTCCAGGGGGAGGCAGAACCGGTCAAATCGTTCGACCTCGGGCAGGCGGTGCCGGAAGGTTTCGTGTTCTCGCCGGACGCCCGCTACCTGTTCGGCAGCTCGTATTACACCGGGGTCTCGAATATCTGGCGCTACGAGCTCGAGACCGGAGAACTGGAGCTCGTCAGCAACTCGGAGACCGGATTCTTCAGGCCGATCCCGATGGAGGACGGCTCGCTGGTCATCTTCCACTACACCGGCGACGGGTTCGTGCCGGCGAGGATCGAGCCGGAGCCGCTCGACGACGCGGGTACGATCCGCTTCCTCGGCACGGAGGCGATCGCGAAGCACCCGGTGCTCGCGGAGTGGCAGGTGGGGTCGCCCGGCGAGATCGATGCAGAGGAGCTGAAGACCGGCGAGGGCAGCTATGTCGCGTTCAGGAACTTGGGTCTCGAGTCCTGGTACCCGATCCTCGAAGGCTACAAGGACTCGGTCGCTGCAGGAGTCAATTTCACCTTCTCGGACCCCATCCTCTTCGACAGACTGGAATTCTCCGCCAGCTACAGCCCGGACAGCGCGCTACCGTCGAACGAGCGCCTGCACCTGAGTCTCGACTACAGTCACGTCGTCGCCAGCGCCACACCGCTGGCGGGAACCTGGCATGCGGGCGCGCGCTACAACTTCGCGGATTTCTACGATCTGTTCGGCCCTACCAAGCAGGGCCTCAGGGGCAACTGGTTCTATGTCGGCTACGACCGGACCCTGATATACGACGAGCCGCGCAGACTCAAATTTCGTACCGAGCTCAATACCTACTCGAATCTCGACCGGCTGCCGCGATTCCAGAACATCGACGCGACCTTCGACGAGCTGACGACCCTCGAAATCGACCTCAACTACGAGCACATCCGCTCTTCCTTAGGCAACGTCGACGACGAGAAGGGGTTCAAGTGGCGCCTGCTCGGCGCGGCAAGCTATGTCGATGGCGACACGATTCCCAAGTACATCGGCAACTTCGACTTCGGATTCCCGTTGCGGTGGGGCCACTCGTCGTTATGGTTCCGGAATTCCGCCGGCGTCGCGTTCGGCGACCGATCGGACGAGTTCGCGAATTTCTTCTTCGGCGGCTTCGGCAACAACTATGTCGATTCCGGTGAGATCAAGCGTTATCGGCAAGAGTACGCGATGCCCGGATTCGAGCTGGACCAGATTTCCGGCCGCAATTTCTTCCGCTCGATGATCGAGCTCAACCTGCCGCCGGTCCGCTTCGACCGCGTCGGCACGCCGGGCTTCTATCTGTCCTGGGCGCGACCGGCCATCTTCACCACCGCGCTGGTCACGAATCTCGACTCAGGGGCGCTGAAACAGGACGTCTACAACGTGGGCGCGCAGGTGGATTTCCGATTCACTATCCTGTCGCGCATGGACATGACGTTGTCGCTGGGCTACGCGGTCGCGCAGGGAAGTCTCGTGGACCGGTCCGACGAGATCATGGTATCGCTCAAGATACTGTGATCTGACGCGCGCGTCGGGCAAGATTCGTCTTTTGGATGCCTAAGACGGCACCCTATCCATGTCGACCGATTTGCTGATCACCGCGCCTGTCGGGCTGCTGCCGGTCCTGATCTACCTCGTAACGCTCTTGTACATGGATAGTTACAAGCTGGTCAGGTTCCGGACCGTCCTGCTGGTCATCGTTGCCGGCGGCATCGCCACCATCGCCGCCTACTTCCTGAACGGCTACCTGCTGGACGTGCTGCCGCTCGACTTCCGCAGCTTCACACGCTACGTGTCGCCCGTCACCGAGGAGATCCTGAAGGCGCTGATCATCGTTTACCTGTTCCGCACGCACCGCATCGGCTTCCTCGTGGACGGCGCGATCATGGGTTTCGCGGTCGGTGCCGGTTTTGCCGTCGTCGAGAACTTCTACTATCTGTACGCTGCGTCGCACGGGAATCTGGGCGTATGGATCGTGCGCGGTTTCGGCACCGCGTTCATGCACGGTGGGGTCATGGCAATCTTCGCGATCCTGTCGCAGACGCTGACCGAGCGGAACATGAAGATCAATCCCCTGCTCTATCTTCCCGGCCTCGCGGTGGCGATCGGCCTGCACTCGATGTTCAACCACTTCGTGCTGCCGCCGATCGCGATGACGGCCGCCATACTGCTGCTCTTACCGCCGGTCCTGTATCTGGTCTTCCAGCGGAGCGCATCACATCTGCACGAGTGGCTCGAGCTCGATTTCGATGCCGACGCGAAGCTCGTACGGCAGATCAACTCCGGCCAGTTCCCGGAAACGAAAGTCGGCCGTTTCCTCTCCGATCTCCGAGCGAAGTTCGAGGGGCCGGTCGTCGTCGACATGCTCTGTTACCTGCGGCTGTATACGGAGCTGGCACTGCGCGCGAAAGGCGTCTTGTTGATGCGCGAGAACGGCCTCGACACGCCGGTCGGCGAGCGCACCAGAGAGAAGTTCGCCGAGCTCGAGTACCTCGAGGACAGCATCGGCAAGACCGGGCTCCTGGCGATGCGGCCGTTCCTGCACATGACCCGCAAGGACCTGTGGCAACTCAACGTGCTCGAGAAATAGCCACAAGGCCTCGGATCGCCCGCCAGGGCGGGCTGGAAGATCACAGGAACCTGTCTTTATTTCGAGCCGGCCGACGTCTCGAGCTGCTCCATGACCTGGTCGATGCTGAAGCTCGCCGGCTTCTGCCGCGGCGGGAACTCACGGAACGTGGCCAGGAACCGGCCGACGTACTGCTGCGCCGGCATCAGGAAGAAGGCGCGATCGATCATCCAGTCGTAGAACGAATTCGACGTGAAGTAGGCGCGCTCGTAAGGGTCTCGGCGCAGATTGAAGATCAGCGGCGCTCTTAGCGGCGTCCACGGCTCGATCCAGGCGCGCAATGTGTCCTTTTCTTTTTGCTCCATGAAAATCGCCTTCCAGTCGCCGTAGCGCAGAGCGGTGAGCTCGCCGGTGTCCGCGAAGTAGAAGATTTCCTTGCGTGGGCTCTCGGCTGTCTCGCCGGTCAGAAGCGGCAGGATGTTGTAGCCGTCCAGATGCACTTTGTAGCGCCGCCCGATGGCCCGGACACCGCCGCGCCGGAGCTGCTCCTTGATATCCGGAATGCCGGCCGCGGCGAGCAACGTCGGCAGCCAGTCCATGTGATGCACCACCTCGTTGGTCACTGAGCCCGCTTCGATTCTGCCGGGCCAGCGAACCACCGACGGGACCCGCCAGCCGCCCTCCCAGTTGGTGTTCTTCTCGCCCTGGAACGGCGTTGCGGCGGCGTCGGGCCAGGTGTTCATGTGGGGGCCGTTGTCCGTCGAGTAGTGGACGATCGTATCGTCGGCGATGCCGAGCCGATCCAGTGTGTCCAGCAGCTGGCCGACGTGCATGTCGTGCTCGACCATGCCGTCGGCGTATTCATCCTGGCCGGAGATGCCGCGCAGCTCCTCTTTGACGTGGGTGCGGAAGTGCATGCGCGTACCGTTCCACCAGACGTAGAACGGCTTATCGTCGGCGTGCGCTCGCTCGATGAAGTCGATCGCTGCCGCGACGGTCTCGTCGTCGACCGTCTCCATGCGTTTCTTGGTCAGCGGGCCGGTGTCCCGGATCCTTCCATCGGCCCACGATCGGATGACGCCGCGCGGACCGAAGCGCTCGCGAAACTCGGGGTCTTGCGGATAGTCCTCGTTCTCCGGCTCTTCCTCGGCATTCAGGTGATAGAGATTGCCCAGGAACTCGTCGAAGCCGTGGTTCGTCGGCAGATGCTCGTCTTTGTCGCCGAGGTGATTCTTGCCGAACTGACCGGTGATGTACCCTTGCGCCTTGAGCAGTCCGGCAATCGTCGGATCCTCTTCCTGCATGCCGAGATCGGCGCCCGGCAGCCCGACTTTGGACAGGCCGGTGCGGTACACGCTCTGCCCGGTGATGTACGACGCGCGGCCCGCGGTACAGGACTGTTCGCCGTAGTAATCGGTGAACATGATGCCCTCTTCGGCGATCCGATCGATGTTCGGCGTTCTGTAGCCGACCAGGCCGAAGGTGTAGGCGCTGATGTTGCTCTGGCCGATGTCGTCGCCCCAGATCACGAGAATGTTCGGTTTGTCTTGAGCGTGCGCCGCGCCGATCGTCAGTAAAGCCGCGAGCAGTAGGCTGCGTGCTGCATAATCCACCGTCATCGTCCTTCTCCGTCGCCGCTTCGCCCAAGGGTGTGATCCGCGCCCAAGCCTTTCACACTGCGCGAACGTTATGAGATTAGGCAGGGTTAGTCCAGTGTCGTCTCTTGGCGACAAAGGGGTCAGTCCAGATCCGGCAGGCCCTCGAGCACCAGCAGGTAGTAGCTGACGACGCCGACGATCTCGTTGTCCTCGATCACGGGCGCGTGGCTGATGCCGAAACGCTCGAACAGTCGCGCGCAATAGCGGATGTCCATGTCTGGGCGCACGAAGATCACGGGCTTCGCCATGATCTCGTAGACGTTGACGCGCTCCGGTGCGCGGTCTCGGGCGATGACCTGCTTCGCGATATCCGAGAACAGCAGCATGCCCCACTCGTCCTTGTCGTGCCGCTTGTCGACGATGAGGCAAGTCGCCTGCACGCGCTTCATGATGCGCAGCGCCTCGAACACGTTTGTGCGCCCGTCGACGCGCGTCACGTCCTTGCGCATGACCTGGCTGACCGGGACCCACACTCGATCGCTCATAACTGATCCTCCACTTTCTCGACCAGCGCTTCGGCCTGCGTCAAGATGCCGACAGCATCCTCCACGTCGAGCTGGATAGCCAGACCCGTGCCGGGTTTCGCGTCGAATTCGCCGACCTCGCCGATGTGCTCGAGGATCTCGCGGCTCAGATGCTTCTCGACCAGCAAAAGAAGAACATCCCTCTGACTGGTCAGGGTCAAGCCGAAGAAGCTCTTCTGCGCCTTGATTCCCTCGCCGCGCGCGTGATTGATGACGGTACAGCCGGTCGCGCCGGCATCGCGGGCAGCCTCGATGATGTCCTCGGTCTTGGCGTCCTCGACGAACACTAACAGTAGCTTGAATTGCATCAGTTTTCCTCCTTCGGATTCGGCGCGCCGTTGGCACGTGATTCCACTCGCGCCGGACGGTCGCGCAGCTCCGACAGCTGTGCGTAGGCGAGCACGCTGATGACCGCGAACAGGGCCGCGAACGCGACCAGACCGAAGCCGTCGAGCAGCGGACTGCGCCCCGGCACCGTCTCGGCGAGCCCCAGTCCCAGCGCGGTGATCAGGGGCACGGTGACGGTGGATGTCGCCACCCCACCCGAATCATACGCGAGCGGGATGATAAGCCGCGGCGCCCAGACGGTCTGGACCACGACGACGACATAGCAGGCGATAATGAACAGATGCAGCGGCAAGCCGGTCACGATGCGAAAACATCCGAGGCCGACGCCGATCGCAACGCCGATCGCGACGGCCACGCGCAGGCCCCAGACGCTGATGGCACCACCGGACACGTCGTTCGCTTTCATGCTGACGGCCAGCAGCGCAGGCTCCGCGATCGCAGTCGAGAAGCCCAGCATTAGCGCGAACACGTAGACCCAGAGATAGGACGTCCAGCTTCGATGGGCGCTCGACGCCAGGCCGAGGAACTCGGGATCGGTCAGCTGTTCCGCCATCAGCCTGCCGAGCGGGAACAGCGCCTGCTCGAGGCCGATCAGGAACAGGCCGAGCCCCACGACGGTAAGGCCGAGTCCGGCCAAGAGCCGCCCGGCGTTCGGCAACGGCCTGCGGATGACGAGCGCCTGGAAGACGAAGATGAATACGACAACCGGCAGGACGTCGCCGGCCGTCGACAGCAAGGTCGTCAGGCCGGCGCGGATCAAATCCATGTGATCAATCCGCCGTAGGCCATGACGAAGATGATCGGCGTCAGCGAGGCGAACGCGATCAGCCCGAAGCCGTCGGTCATCGGATTCCGGTCGCGTAAAGACGAGGCCAGGCCCACGCCGAGCGCCGCAACCAGCGGCACCGTCACCGTGGACGTCGTGACGCCGCCCGAGTCGTACGCGATGCCGACGACGTCGGGCGGCGCCACGGACGTCATCGCGATGACCATGACGTAGCCCGAGATTATCATCAGCGGCAGCGACCAGGCGAAGATGATGCGCAACACCCCCAGCACCAGCGCGACGCCAACCGACAGGGCGACGGTCAGCCGAAGCCCCAGAGTATAGGCATCGCGCGCCTCCCTAGTGTCGGCGATCGCCCCATCGGCGGAGGCGACCCGAGCGGCTTCGCTCGCGACGGCCGTTAACGCTGGCTCGGCCACGGTCGTGCCGAAACCCAGCAGGAACGCGAACGTGACCAGCCAGAACGCGCTGCCCTTGCGCGCCAGCGACACCGCGAGGCCCTCGCCGATCGGGAACAGCGCAAGCTCGAGCCCGTAGATGAAGAGCGTCAGGCCGATCACGACGAACACGGCTCCAGCGACCAGCTCAAGGGTTCCGGCCAGCGGTTGGCGGAGCACCAGGAACTGGAACACGCCGATCACGAGGACGATCGGCGCCAGGTCCCGGATGCTGCCTTTCGCATGTGCCCAGAATGCGGCGAGACCAGGATTCATACTCACGAGCCTTACACAGCTTGACTGACTTGTGTACCACTAATCACGGAAACGCTTCTAATCATTTCACTGACGCATTCTTTACTATATCGTTCGTGATCTACGTACATTAGTGAGCGGACTCGCTTGCTAGTCTATACTCACGTTGGAAGCGACCAGCCCCATTCCGCAAAAGCACAACCGAGGAGATTGCCGTGGCAACGAGAGGAGCCAAAAAGACGACCCGTAAGAAGACGACCCGCAAGGCCAGGAAACGGCCGGCGAAGAAGGCTGCGGCTAGGAAAAAGGCCGCTGCGAAGAGAAAGCCGGCAAGGAAGAAGGCCGTCAGGAAAAAGGCCACCGCGAAGCGGAAGCCGGCGAAGAAAAAGGCCGTCAGAAAAAAGGCCGCCAAGAAGAAGGTCGCGAGGAAAAAGAAAGCCGCCAAGCGGCCAGCGCAGAAGAGCGCGGCCGCGGTCGAGAAGAGGCTGGGACAGCGCATCGATAAGCTGACCCGGCAGCTCACGGAGGTCAGTCATTACGTCGACAAGCAGGTGACCCGGCAGCTCGCCGAGGTGCGTGAGTTCGCCGAGAAGGAGCTCGCCAGACAGCGCAAAAGATTTGATGAAATTCAGAAGGTTGTGCAGAAAGAGCAGGCCGACCTGAGCACCAGGCTCAGCAACTTCATCGGCGAGCACGACACCCTGAAGGAGATCACGGACAGCATCTCGGAGACCGCGAGGGACCTGGAGGTGCGGGTCAAGAAAGTGATCTCGGATTTCACCGAGTCGGGCGAGACACGGCAGTAAACGCGATCAACGTGACGGCCGGCAGCGGCCGTCACGCCTAGCGCACCCGCTTGTCGGGCGGCCGAGCCTTTGAAGCCGTCGCCGTGCGCCTCGACGCCGATCCATAAGCATTCGGCGCTGCGCCCCGTGACGATAGCCGGTGGGATAAGGCCGTGAGGTATCTGAAGTACGCCGCAATCGTGCTGCTGGTCGCCGCCGTTGTCGCGGCGGTCGTCGCCTACCAGCGACGCGATTCGATCGCGCGCGACATCGCGAACGCGATCCTAAAAGACACCGGCGCCACCGTAACGCACATCTCGGTCGAGTCCCTGAAGCCCGAGCGTATACGCTTCTCGAGGATCGACCTCGAGCTTGCCAGCGGCAGTCGAATCGCGATTCGGGGAGTGGCATTCCCGCTGAGCTTTCCGAGCGTGCGTCCCGAGCACGTGTCGATCGATCGGGTCATCGTCAGCCTCGCGGAGGATGACCGCACACCGCCGGCGCCGTACTCGCCAATGCTGAAGACGATAGTCGAGCTGCCGCAGTCGGTGCCGAGCACGGCCGTCACCGTGGCAGAGCTGACGCTGCCGAATACCCCTGCGATCACAGACCTCGTCTGGGTGTCCGCGGCTGGCTTCCAGCGGCTGTCCCTGAGCGCGGTGTCCGTTGACGCGGCAATGGAGCTCAGCCGCATCGACGAACGCCGGCATCGCGCGGCCCTCGAGGCCGTTGTCAGCGACGCGGGCGAGGCGCTGAGCGTCGAATTCGACCTTGCCGACGAGGACGATCGCTTTGCTATCGGCGGTTCGGTTACCTTCGCGACGGCTCCATGGCTGCCACTGCTGCGCGAGCTCGACACCGTGCCGGCCGGCCTCGAGACGCTCGTCGCCAAACTGGCCGGCCCGCTCGAGATCGCCCTCGACGACCCCGGTGAGGGGCAGTTGAAGGTCAGCGCCACGCTGTCCGCAGCGGACGCGGTAGGCGCGAGCTATGCATTCGAGGACGGCACCACCATCGGCGTGCGCATCCCGTCGACGGCGCCGGTCGCGGTCGTCTTCCGGTATCCACAGCCGAGCTGGGTTGCGTCCGTTGAGCATAGCGAAGTGTTCGTCGATGCTTACGGCGTCGCCGGTCTGCCCCTGGCAATCAGCAACCTCGAGTGTCGGACGGGAATTCACTGCGACCTGGATCTGGATGCGGATGCCCACGCGATGGAGGCGCCGCAGGTCGGCGTGGACGGAGCGACCCTGTCGGCGAGCCTGAATGTGACGGTCGACGAGCAGACAATCGTCGAGGTGGCGCCGGGTGCATCGGTCGTCGTGACCGAGCTCGAGACTGAAGCCTTGTCGGTGCAATCGGTAAGCGCCACCGGCGCGTCGGGCGCGCGCGTGACCGTGACGGAGGATGCCTGGCGGCTCGACTACGAGCGGGTCGAGCTCGCGGTGAGAGGATTCACGGATCGCAAGGGCATGCACGCGTCCCTTCCGGCGACGCTGACCGGTCTCAGTATCAGCAACGACAAAACGATGCGTACCAGAATCAAGGCCACCGCCGGGGCTGGGCGGCTTCGTCTGCACGAGCTCGCGATGGCGTCGCCCGGCATCGACGGCCGCCTGTCGCTGGACGGCGATAGGTTACGCGTCACGATCGGCGTCGAGGATCCCGCGATGTCGGCCCGGATCGAGGCCGGCTACGAGCTTGCATCCGAGACGGGTCGCGTAAACGTGCGTGATTTCACGCTCTTCTTCGATCGCCGGAAACTCTCGGAACGCCTGGCCGACTGGCCCTACGACTGGGACCTCGTCGCCGGCACGTCGACGGCGAACGTCGAGGTCGCTCTCAGCCGCGGCGACGAGTCGCTAGACGTCGCAGGCTCGATCGATTATCGAGCCGAAAACCTCGCCGGCCGGTACGAAGACATCGTGTTCGCAGGGCTGGACGCCACGATTACCGGCCGTTTCGATGCGACACCGTCGCTAGCGCTGTCGCCGTCGCGGGTCAACCTCGAGCTGCTCGAAGTCGGCACGCCGATCGAGCACATCGTGGCAGAGTTCTCCCTCGACCCGACCAGGACGCTGATCGTCGACGAGCTGTCGTCGTCTGCACTCGGTGGCAGGATCATCGCCGAGCCATTTACCTTTAACGCGGCTGCCGCGCTGAACGAGATCGTCCTGCACCTCGAGTCCGTTCAGCTCCAGTTCATGGCCGATCTCATAGGATCCGACGGCATAGAGGTGAGTGGGAGTCTCTCCGGGAGAATACCGGTGTCGGTGCAGGGAAAGACGGTCAGAATCGCCGGCGGCCGGCTCGAGAACGATCCGCCAGGCGGCACGATTCGCTACGGCGGCGGCGCGCTACTCGACGCGGCGGCAACCGGATCGAGTCTCAACGTCGTGTCGCGAGCGCTGGCGAATTTCGAGTTCGACTCGCTGTCCTCGGACGTGGACTACTCCGAGAGCGGCGACCTGATCCTCGGCATGCGGCTCTCAGGCATCAACCCGGACGTCGATCCGAGACAGCCGGTGATCCTGAATCTGAAGGTCGAGAACAACATCCCGCAGCTCTTGAAGAGTCTGCAGGCCATTCGTACGATCGAGGAAGTGTTCGACCGCCGCGCGGAGGAGTAACATAGAGGCCCGCATCGGTTGAGCCGCAAGCGGCCGCTGGAGTCCCTAAGGCATGAACAGAGTTCTGATTCTTACCGCATTGCTCGCGCTCGCCGCCGGCTGCACGCCGACCGTCCGGGTCGAACCGCCGAAAGAGCCGATCGAGATCAATTTGAACGTGAAGATCGAGCATAACATTCGGGTACAGGTGGACAAGGAGCTCGAGGGCCTGTTCGAGGAAGACAGTGAGTTATTCTGAGGGTATTGGCATGATGAGGAAGATCATTGCGGCAATCGCGCTAACGCTCGCTCTGCAGACGGCGTGGGCAATCGATATCGACGAAGCGAAAGCTCAAGGTCTCGTCGGCGAGGCGAACACCGGCTACTTGGCCGCAGTGAAGCAGCCGGCCAACGCCGAGGTGCAGGCGCTTATCGCAGACGTCAACGCGAAGCGCAAAGCGGAATTCGAACGCGCCGCCAAGAAGACCAATACCACGCTGGCGCAGGTCAGCAATCGCTTCTACGAGCTCGCCGTGGAACGAACGGCGTCCGGACACTACTACCAAGACCGAAGCGGCGCCTGGAAACGAAAATAAACCACCGATTCTCCGCTTAGCTCGTAGGAGCCCGTCCTGACGGGCGACCTATCGACATCACAGTCGCCCGTCAGGACGGGCTCCTACCGAAACAGCTTCGCCGCAACCGCGTAGAGAGCGATCGCGAGGAGGATGACGACGGTGAAGCCGAACTCGATGGCGAGCACCGTCGCGAGCGACGCGCTCACGACGGACGCGAAGCCGTTCAAGCCCCACGCCCATGGAACGAACTCCGGCGCACCGTCCGCAACCCGCCGCAAACCGACCGGGAACGGGATACCCATCAGGAACGCAAGCGGCGCGATCAGCGCCAGCGACACCGCGACTCTGACCGGGTCTGGGGCGCCGATCAGGACCTGAAACAAAAGCGGCAACAGGACCACATAGAATAGCGCGATCGCGCCGATGCCGGCCGCAGCCGCCGACACGGCTCGGATGCGATGAGACTCGATCCAGCGAGTCCAGCGCTCGGAGATCGCGCTGCCCAGCCCCGCGAACATCAGAAAACCGGCCAGCACCACGGCCACGGAATACAGCGGATGGCTCAAAAAAAGAATGAACTTCTGGATGAACGCCATCTCGACGAACAGGAATGCCAGGCCGAGCACAAAGAAGTAGCCGCCCGTTCGCCATCCCGTCCGCCGCGGACGGCCATGCGCCGTGCGAGCGAGCGGCAGGAGGATCAGGACCGCGCCCACCAGCGCCGCCTGCACGAGCGTCGCAATCAGCACGAGATAGCCCCATTCGATGAGACCCGCACCACCCTGATGTCGGATCGCCATGACCTCGGGCAGCACGCGCCACTTGAAGAAATGAAAAAAATACGGACGATCGTCGGTCGCCGGCTCGATGTCGAACTTATAACGGGCCGTAAACTCGGCTGCGCGCTCGCCGAGCAGCGCGACGATGCCGTCGAAGAGATACGGCCGTTCGAGCAGATTGAAGCGGTTCGCCTCGCCCGCCGGCATTGACGGGTAGTAGGCCGTGTCGAACGAGCGTGAACGTGCAAACTCGCGGATCGTGGCGACGTCCGCGTCCGTAAACGGCCCGTTCTTGACCAGCAAAGTGCAGGTATTCCAGCTGCGGATCATCGCGATCCGTAGGGCTGGATCGACGACGCCCGAATGGCGCAGCGCCTGGATCGCGGTGGCCGCGAGCTTGAGATTGTCGCGCGGCGGCAGCTTCAGCCAGCGCGTGACGGCAAGCATGCCGCCCGGCGAAAGGTGCCGCAGATAGTCCTCGAGCGCTTCGACCGTGTACAGGTAGCTTTCGCCGAGCGCCTGCACGCCCGATCCCGATACCGCGAAGGAATCCAAGAGCCCGATGTGAATGAGGTCGTATCGCTCGTCGCTACGAGCGACGTAACCCCGCGCTTCGGCCGTGTGGATCTCGACATCCGGGCGGTCGTACAGCCGCCCAGCGTAGTCCGCATGGGTGTCGCGGACCAACTTCGTCATCTCGGGGTTGAGCTCGACGGCGTCGACCCGCCGGGCACCGTTGTAGAGCGCCAACAACACGTCGTAGCCGCTGCCCGCACCGAGAACCAAAACGCGAGGGCGTTCGAGCAACAGGAACGGCAGCGTCGCAGTCGCATCGCCAAAATAGCCGAGCTCGCTGACGCCGTCTTCGACGCGGGTTATCACGCTCATGTCGTCCCCGTCTGTAAACACCCCGAGCTGCTCGGGCGGGACGAAGCGGGTATTGAAGCTCAAGCCCGGCGCATGGCGAAACGGCACCGTCGGGCTGTCGACGACGGTCAGCAGACCGAGCGGGCTCGACGACACCTCCAGGACTCGGGCGTCGACGACCTGCAGCGCCTGGTGCAGCCCTTTGTAGGGAGAGATCCGCATCCCGAGCCAGTCCTGCGGAACGCCGATCGCCAGGGCGAGCAGCGTCGCGAGCGGCACCGCGGTCAGCCGACCCCTCGACGTCAAGCCGACCAGGAGCGACGCGCCGACCGCGAGACCGGCGAGCAAGATCAGCGCGTTCTGGATCGACAGCCAAAAGAGCGCGGCGATGATCAACATCGCACCCAGCCCGGCGCCGAACAGGTCGAAGAAATAGATGCGGCCGATCAGCATGGGCCTACAGGTGAACGCCAGGCCGATGCAGCACGCGGCGAAGAAGAACGGCACGAAGAAGACCAGATAGATGACGGCAAGATGCGCGAACTGCAGCGGATTCCAAACGATCTCGAGCGCGTTGAAGGGCACACGCTGGGCGACGATGAAACAGGCGACCATTGCGACGCCGAACGCGAGCGCACTCGCGGCAAACGCGAGCTCGAAGCGCTGCTCGAGCCAGCGCCGGAAGAGCGCGATGAACGTCCCGCTGGCGCCGTAGCCCAGGAGCGCGAGGCTGATGATCATGTAGGCGAAGTGATGCCACTGCACGATCGACAGGACGCGCATCAGCACGATTTCGTAGCCGATCGCCGCCGCCGAGACCAGCAGTGTCGCAGTCAGCAAGGAACGCAAGTTCGGTCTCTCGACGGCGTCAGTGTTCGCCGGTCAGCGGCACGAAACGGACCGCGGCGATCTGCCGCGTGACGAGCTCCTCGTCCGCGGTCTTTTCGATGAGCAGTAGCTGCTGGGTCATGAAGCGACCGCCGACCGGAATGACCATGCGACCCCCGGGTTTGAGCTGCTCGATCAGCGGCGGCGGCACATGGCTCGCGGCCGCGGTCACGACGATCGCATCGAACGGCGCATGCTCTTCCCAGCCGTAGTAGCCGTCGCCGAGCTTCGTCGTCACGTTGTCGTAATCGAGCTCATCGAGGCGGCTCTTTGCCTCGCGGGCGAGCGGCGGCACGATTTCGATCGAATAGACGTGATCGACGATGTTTGCCAGCACCGCCGCCTGATACCCGGAGCCTGTGCCGATCTCGAGCATGGTGTGCTCGGCTGCCGGCCGCGCGAGATCCGTCATCAGCGCAACGATGTACGGCTGCGATATGGTCTGGCCGAAGCCGATCGGCAGCGGCCGGTTCTGGTAGGCGTAGGCGATTTGATCAGGCGGGACGAAATGGTGGCGCGGTACCGAGCCGAGCACCGCGAGAACGGCCTCGTCGAGGGTGCCGTTGTCGCTGCCGCCGGCGAAGGTCGCATACAGCCGAATCTCCTCGACCATCTCGGCCCGCACGGCCGCGAACTCGTCGTCCGCCGCCTGCGCCAGCGCCGACAGCACCAGAAACAGGACGCCGAGGCGCCTCATGCGGCCTCGTTCTCGAGGAACATCCACGCGCCGTAGCCGACGACCCGGTCCTTGCTGCCCGCCGTGTCGCCGGAGTTTCTGAGGTCGAGCGTGCGGACGGCCATGCCGCACCTCTTGGCGGCGATCACCAGACCCGCGACCGGCGTCGCGCCGCAGGCGTGGGCGTGATCGACGACACCCGCGTCCAGCGACTCGATCGCGCGGCGGGTCACCCCGTCGGTGCGCTGCGCGTCTTCATAGCTGAGATAGTGACTCAGATCGGAGCTCACGACGATCAGCGTCTCGGGACCGCCCCAGAGCTGCTCGATGACCTCGGCAACGACCTCGGGCGACGCATCGCCGACGACCAGCGGCACGATCGAGAACGCGTTGAGCACCGATTGCAGAAACGGCAGATGCACCTCGAGGCTGTGCTCGAACTCGTGCGTGGCGTCAAACGTTCGCACCGCCGCTGACGATAGCCGCGCCAGCGCCTGTCGATCGACCGGCACGTCGCCGAGCGGCGTGCGGAACGCCTGCGCGCTGCTCGAGGCCAATCCTCCGACAGCGACGTGATGGCAGGGGCCGAGCAGCACGACCCGGCGATACCGGTCTCGGTGCGGACCGAGCCGCCCGTAGGCGCTTGCCGCCACGTCGCCGGAGTAGACGTAGCCGGCGTGCGGCACGATCAACGCCTTCGGCGCCGCTTCGGCCTGCGCGTCGACGCGGCGCAGATGGGAACGCACGGCGGTGCCGAGCTCGTCGGGGTCGGCCGGATAGAACATGCCGGCCACGGCCGGTTTACGAATCGATGCCATTGGTCGCGTCCTCTAATCCCAGTGTAGCCGGGTCGGCCGGTAATTGAATGCGTAGATCTACGACCGTTGCTTTTGCGCTTGGGTGACCCAATATTGGAAGCATGTGCGCGCTACGGGCCGACACGGCGGACGAGCTGAGCGGCGTATCGGGACGATACTGGCACGAGCTCAAGGACGGGCGGCTGCAGTGCGATCTGTGTCCACGATTCTGCAAGCTGCGAGAAGGGCAGCGCGGGCTGTGCTTCGTGCGCGCACGGACCGGCGGCGAGATTGTGTTGACCACCTACGGCCGCTCGAGCGGCTTCTGCGTCGACCCCATCGAGAAGAAACCCCTTAATCATTTCCTACCCGGAACGCCGGTTCTGTCGTTCGGCACGGCCGGCTGCAATTTGGCCTGTAAGTTCTGCCAGAACTGGGACATCTCCAAATCCCGCGAGTTCGACCGGCTGCAAGCCAGCGCATCCCCGGATGCGATCGCCCGAGCGGCGCTCGAGTCCGGCTGCAACAGCGTCGCATTCACCTACAACGACCCCGTCATCTTCTTGGAGTACGCCGTCGACGTCGCCGCCGCGTGCCGCGAGCGGGGTATCAAGACGGTTGCGGTCACGGCTGGCTACATCACCGACGCGCCGCGCGCGGAGTTCTTCCGACACATGGATGCTGCCAACGTGGATTTGAAAGCGTTTACCGATCGCTTCTACTGGAAGGTCTGCGGCGGCCACCTGGAGCCGGTGCTCGAGACGCTCGTGTATCTCAAGAACGAGACGAACGTCTGGTTCGAGCTCACGGACCTCCTCATTCCCGGGCAAAACGATTCTCCGGAGGAGATCGACGAGATGACGCAGTGGATCAGGACCGAGCTCGGCCCTGACGTGCCGCTGCATTTCACGGCGTTTCATCCCGACTGGAAAATGATGGATACGCCGCCCACGCCCCTTGCGACGCTGAGTCGGTCCCGCGAGATCGCGCTCGAGAACGGCCTTCGCTACGTATACACCGGCAACGTGCACGATCCGCACGGCTCGAGCACCTACTGTCACGATTGCGGCACCCTGCTCATCGGCCGGGATTGGTACGAGCTATCGACCTGGAAGCTCGGAGTCGAAAACGGGCGCGCCGTTTGCGGGAGCTGCGGCGCCTCGATCGCCGGCGTGTTCGACCTAGAGCCCGGCCGCTGGGGCGCCAGGCGCCAGCCGATCCGGATCCGAGCCCGCTGATCGCGCCTCGCCAAAGTCGAGCCGAAGCCATACACTAGCGACCTTCACAAGGAATCTCGCCGGTCCGCGCCGCGCGGGTATTTGTAGGAGCGCGTCCTGACGCGCGACCGTGAGCATTGACCCGCGTCTCTTCTCGGGCGAAATGCTGTGAGCGAATGCGGTCGGCCGCCAGGGCGGGCTCCTACGGGGGCGGACCAGAGGCACGACAGGGGGAACGACCCGAGTGAAGCTTACGCCGAATTCACGAGCGCTGCTGGCGGCGTCCGCAGCAGCCGCACTTCTGGGCGCGAGCCCGGCGATTCTCGCGCAGAGCGAGGAGGCACAGGACGCCGACGAGCCGAAGATGATCCCTGCGCCGGATCGAAAGCCCGGCGAGGGCGAAGGACCCTTCGAGCGCCTGATCATTCGCGGCGCGACGATGATCGACGGTACCGGCGCACCGCCGATCGGACCCGTCGACATCGTCATCGAGGGCAATCGCATCGTCGAGGTCGAATCCGTCGGCTACCCGGGACTGCCCATCGACGAGGACGAACGGCCGAGCGGCGCCACCCGCGAGATCGACGCGCACGGCGCCTACGTCATGCCCGGCATCGTCGACATGCACACGCATACCGGCGGCTCCAGCAAGGCGCCCGAGGCCGAGTACAGCTACAAGCTGTGGATGGGTCACGGCATTACCACGGTCCGCGGCGTGCCGAGCGGCAAGCTCGAATTCTCGCTGGCCGAGAAAGCGCGCAGCGCGACGAACGCCATCGTCGCGCCGCGTATCTTCTCCTACCATACGCTCGGCTCCGGAGAGCGCTACGAGGACGTCGACATCATCACCCCGGAGCAGGCGAGCGAGTGGGTGCGCTACGTGGCGCGTGCCGGCGCGGACGGGCTCAAGCTCGGCGCCCATCGGCCGGCTGTCATGAAGGCGCTGCTCGACGCGGCGAAGGAGCTGGGCCTCGGCAGCACCGCCCATCTCGGGCAGATGGGCGTGGCGCAGATGAACACCCTGGACGCCGCGCGCCTCGGGTTGGAGACGATGACTCACTACTACGGGCTGTTCGAGGCGATGTACGAGGATCACGACGTGCAGCCGTGGCCCGTCGACATGAACTACAACAACGAGCAGCATCGCTTCGGCCAGGTGGCGCGGCAGTGGCAGCTGGTCGCCGGTCGCGGCTCGGAAAAATGGAATGCGCTCCTCGACGAGTTCCTGGCACTCGGCTTCACGCTCGACCCGACCTTCACGATCTATTCCGCCGGCCGCGACGTGATGCGTGCACGAAACGCAGACTGGCACGACCGGTACACGCTGCCCACGCAGTGGGACTTCTATACGCCGAACCGCGAGAGCCACGGCGCGTACTGGTTCTACTGGACGACCGAGGACGAGGTGGCGTGGAAGAACTTTTATCGCGTGTGGATGCAGTTCGTGAAC
>JBFGFX010000026.1:0-20454 GCA_041579335.1 Woeseiaceae bacterium
GCTACCGATGTTTCCCGTCTTGACGCCGCCGTCGATCTCCAGACGAATCGGCTTACCGCTGGCATCGATGACTCTACGTGCCTCGCGCAGCTTGTCGAGCGACGACTCGATGAACGCCTGCCCACCGAAGCCGGGGTTTACGGACATGATGAGCACCATGTCGAGATCGTCGATCACGTGCTCGAGCCAGGTCAGCGGTGTGGCGGGATTGAACACCAGGCCGGCGAGGCAGCCCTCGTCACGAATCAATCCGAGAGTCCGGTGCACGTGACGGCTGGCTTCGGGATGAAAGGTGATATAGCTCGCGCCAGCCCTGGCAAAGTCGGGAATCAGCCGGTCGACGGGTTCGACCATCAGATGCACGTCGATCGGCGCGTCGATGCCGTAGTCGCGCAGCGCCGAACAGACGAGCGGACCGATCGTCAAGTTCGGGACGAAGTGATTGTCCATGACGTCGAAGTGCACGATGTCGGCGCCGGCCTTCAGCACCGCATCGACGTCTTCTCCCAGTCGCGCAAAGTCCGCCGACAGGATGGACGGGGCAATCAGCGGTTCCACAGTGGCACTCCCCGAAATCACACAACTTTAGCGAATCGCCGCGGGCATTGCAGCCGTTGGCGCGTGCCGAAACGGCAGGTCGGGCCCCACCGCTAGCGAATCAGCCGGCGCGACTTGAGAGTTTCATAAGCGCTGCGGATATCGCGGGTGCGTTTCTCGGCGGCGGCCAGCTCGGCGGCACCGGGGTTCGAAGAAGCGAGCTTGTCAGGATGGTGTTTGTTCATCAGCCGCCGATACGCCTTTTTGATGTCGTCGTTGGTGCTGGAGCGGTCGATGCCGAGCACCGCGTAGGCCTCGGTCACCCGCGCCGCGTCGGCGGCGCCCGCCGGCGACTTGCGAAACGCACGCTGCGCGCGCAACATCGCCTCGAGCTGCGCGAGCTCCACTCGACCGATGTCGAGCTCGGTGCAGACGGTCCACAGCAGCGAGCGCTCGCGCCGGTGCAAAGTCGTCTTCGACAGCGCCATCTCGATCAGCAGCCGCACGAACAGGCTGCGCAGCTCCGGGTGCTTGGCGCTGTCTCGGCGCAGCTGGCGCACGGTCGCGAGTAGCGGAAAGGTCTGCGCCTTGCCGCCGTCGAACCAATCGATCGCCTGGCGGATCTGTGAGGGCCCGAGATCGAGCCGATGCATGAGCGATCGTGCCGCACGTATCTCGTTCTCGGTGACGCGGCCGTCGGCTTTCGCCATGTGCCCCATGGTCTGAAACAGCGCGCGGACGAAATACTCCGGCACTCGGGTCGGCCCGTCGTCGGCGCCGCCCCCCGCGAATCGTTCCGCGAAGCCGCGATCGAATTGATGCCCGAGCAGCAGACCCAGCAGCGCGACCCAGGGCCTGCCCGTCGCGAGTCCGGCGAGCGTGCCAACGACCTTTCCCCAATACGGCACTAGTCCGCCCCGACCTGCCGGAAACCGATCATGGACGCAATGCTAACGTTAGCCGGTGTCGATTCCTACAGCTTAGGCTTGCGACTTGCCGACGCAGGCGCGATCATCGCCCTGCTCCCCGCGAGACCCTTTCGACCCTTAATTATGAACGATGAGGCGCTGTTCGAATCCGACATTCCTTCCCTGCCGCTCTTGGGGCGCGGCAAGGTGCGCGACATTTATGCGGTCGACGATGACCATCTGCTGATCGTCACGACCGATCGTCTGTCGGCCTACGACGTCGTGCTGCCGGACGCGGTGCCGGAGAAAGGCGAGATCCTGACACGCATGTCGAATTTCTGGTTCGGCATGATGGCCGACCTGGTGCCGAATCACTTGACGGACCGCAGCCTCGACACCGTCATCAAGGACCCGGCGCTGTGCCGATCGCTGGCGCCGCGATCGATTATCGTGCGGCGCCTCCGCCCGCTGCCCATCGAGGCCGTCGTGCGCGGCTATCTCATCGGCTCGGGGTGGCGCGACTATCAGCACAGCGGCCGGATCTGCGGTATCGACATTCCGCCAGGCATGCGCCAGGCCGGCAGGCTCGATCAGCCGTTGTTCACGCCGGCGACGAAGGCCGAGGCAGGAGAACACGACCAGAATATCAGCTTCGCCGCGGTGGCCGAGCTCGTCGGTGCGCCACTCGCGGAAAAGGTCCGAGACGTGGCGATCGCCATCTACGAGCGGGCGGCGAGCCACGCCCGCGCATGCGGCATCATCATCGCCGACACGAAGTTCGAGTTCGGCCTCGATGACAGCGGACGGCTCTACGCAATCGACGAGATGCTGACGCCCGATTCATCGCGGTTTTGGCCGGAAAGCGAGTATCGGACCGGCATCAGCCCTCCGAGCTATGACAAACAGTTCGTCCGCGATTACCTGGACACGCTCGACTGGGACCGGCAGCCGCCGGGGCCCAGCCTACCGGAGGACGTGATCCGTCGAACGAGTGAAAAGTATCGCGAGGCGCTGTCCCTGCTCACCGAGTCACGCTGACCGCCGGGTCTGCCAGCGCCGAATGATCGACGCCAGCTCGGCCAAGCCGTCGGTCAGGGCCGCGGGACCCGGCTGCAGGATGAGCGCGGATTTGATCTCGTAGAGCTCGCCGTTGCGCACCGCCGGGACATCCTGCCAGCCGGGACGCTCGGCGACGCGCTCGGGGCGGAACTTCTTCCCGCACCAGGAGCCGATCACGATATCGGGCCGGCGCCGGACGATCTCGATCGGATCCTCGATGATGCGGTTATTTGCCAGCGGTTCGGCCGCGCGTTCGGGGAAACAATCATCGCCGCCGGCAATGCCGATCAACTCCGACACCCAGCGGATGCCGCTGATGTTCGGGCTGTCCCATTCTTCGAAGTAGACCCGCGGTCTGTTCTCGAACGCCGCCGCCATGCGTACCCGCTCGATGCCTTCGGCGAGCTCGTCGACGTAGCGCTCCGTTTTTTCCTGGCAGCCGATCATGCCACCGAGCGTCCTGATCATGCCGAGAATCTCGTCCACGGATCGTTGATTGAAGACGTGCACGGTGACGCCTCGTCGTATCAGCTCGGCGGCGATGTCCGCCTGCAGATCGGAAAAACCCAGCACGAGATCCGGCCCGAGCGCGAGGATGCGGTCGATTTTCGCGCTCGTGAAGGCGGAGACCTTCGGCTTTTCCTTGCGGGCCCGCGGCGGCCGAACGGTGAACCCCGAAATGCCGACAATGCGTCGTTCTTCGCCGAGCGCATAGAGCGTTTCGGTCGTCTCTTCTGTCATGCACACGATGCGCTCGGGATACCTGCCCATGATCGATGCCTAGCGCCTCCAGTCGTCGCCACAGGAACTCTACAATGCTACGCTTGCGCGAACCTAATCGGGAGGCACGACGATACAGATCGCACAGCAAATTGAGGCGGCGATATGGTCTAACGACCAACACAATCGCGGTCCGGTCGGGCGAATCCTGACCGTCGTCTTGCGCTATCTGTATGCGCTGGTGCGCGACCTCGCATCGGGGCAGCTGACGATGCGGGCGATGAGCCTCGTCTACACGACCCTGCTGTCTGTGGTGCCGCTGCTCGCGTTCAGCTTCGCGCTCCTCAAGGGACTGGGCGTGTTCGAGCAGCTCAAGCCCTACCTGTCCACGCTGCTTGCGCCACTCGGCGAGCAGGGCACGCGCATCACCGAGGAGATTCTGGCGCTCGTCAACAACGTCCGCGGCTCGGTGCTCGGCGGCCTCGGGCTCGCGTTCTTCCTGTATACGGCGATCTCGATGATCCAAAAGGTCGAGGCATCGTTCAACTATGTCTGGTACGTAGCGACGCCGCGCAGCTTCGCGCGAAGGTTCTCCGAGTACCTCCTCGTGCTGCTCGTCGGGCCAATGATCATGGTAGCGGCAATCGGCATGATCACCTCGCTGCAGAGCAACACGGTCGTGCAGTATCTGCTTGGCAATGCGCAGCTCGGCCCGCTGTTCGTGCTCGTCGGCAAGATCATGCCGTACGTGCTGATCTCCGGCGTGTTCACGTTCCTCTACATATTCCTGCCCAACACGCGCGTAAACGCGGTCTCCGCGCTGGTCGGTGGCGTCTGCGGCGGCGTGATCTGGGCGGCGATTGGCGCAGCGTTTACCACCTTCATCCTTTATGCAACGCGCACGCTGCAGATTTACGCCGGCTTCGCGGTTGCCATCACCGCACTGATTTGGCTGTACCTGAATTGGCTGGTGCTGCTGATCGGATCGCAGATCGCGTTCTACCATCAGCGGCCGGCCTTCCTGCGCATCGGTCGGCGCGAGCCGCGACTGTCGAACGCAATGCGCGAGCGCCTGGCGCTGAACATCATGTTCCTGACCGGCCGCGCGTTCCGCAATCCGGGCAGCGTCTTGACGTTCGAGCAGCTCAGCACCGAGCTCGGGATCCCGTCACTCGCGCTGACCCCGATCGTCACGGAGCTCGAGGCCGCGGGCCTGCTGATCGCGACGGGCAAGGAAGAGCTCTTGCCGGGGCGCGAGATGTCGCGCATCCGGCTGGCCGAAGTCCTGGACGTCGTCCGCGAACGGGGAGAAACGGGATCCGATCGAGCCCCGGCGTGGACCGGCGGCATCGACGCCCTCGGGTCACGGATCGACGACGCGTTGGCCGACGTCATCGGCGAGCGCAGCCTGGCGGACCTCTTGGACGAGCTGGACGGCCGCCCCGAGGACGGCACCGCAGACGAGCCGCCGGCTGACGCGAGCTAGGCGCCGGCGATCGTCATCTCGTCGACCAGCACCGTGCCGCAGCGGATGCCGCCGCGCAGATCTTGGTCGTTGCCGACGGCCGAAATGCGGCGGTAGAGCTCGCGCAGGTTGCCTGCGATGGTAACCTCGTGAACGGGATACGCGATCTCGCCGTTCTCGATCCAGTAGCCGGCTGCGCCTCGCGAATAATCGCCGGTGACGACGTTGACGCCTTGCCCGATCAATTCTTGCACCAGGAGCCCACGCTCCAGGCCTCGAACGATCTCGTCGAGGCCGGACCGGTTGCCAGGCACCACCAGATTGTGCGCGCCGCCCGCGTTGCCCGTCGTCGTCAGCCCGAGGCGCCGGGCCGAATACGCGCTCAGCACGTAGCCCTTGAGCACTCCGTCCTCGACGATGTTCCGATCTCGCGTCGCCACGCCTTCGGCATCGTACGCCGCGCTGGCCATCGCCGCTTTGATGTGCGGACGCTCCTCGAGCTGGAAGAAGTCAGGGAAGATCTGCTGTCCGGCCGCATCCAGCAAGAACGACGAGCGCCGGTATTGGGCGCCTCCCGAAATCGCGGCGATCGTGTGGCCAATGAAACCGCGCGCCATCTCCGGCGCGAATACGACCGGTGCCGTCGTCGTATCGATCTTCCTTGCACAGAGTCGATTGACCGTCCGGCGCGCCGCCGTTCGGCCCACCGCTTCGATCGACTCGAGGCTGGCCGCATCGCGCGCCGCCGTGTACCAGTAGTCGCGCTGCATCTCGCCATCGACCTGACCGATCACGGTGCAGCTGATGCTGTGGCTGGTCTTTGCGTAGCTTTGCAGAAAGCCGTGCGAATTGCCGTAGGCGCGGGCGCCGCTGCCGGTCGAGACGCTCGCGCCCTCGGAGTTCGTGATTCTCGAATCGTAGGAGCGCGCCGCTTCCTCACACGCAATTGCCATCTCGATCGCGCGTTCCGACGGCAGCTCCCACGGGTGATGCAGGTCGAGGTCGGGCATCTCACCGGTAGCCATGAGTTCGGCGTCGGCGAGACCGGCGTATTCGTCGATTGCGGTGTATTTCGCGAACGTTAAGGCCTTGGCGACCGCCTCCTCGAGCGCGGCGGCGTTGAAGTCGGACGTGCTGGCACTGCCTTTTCGCGACCCTATGTATACGGTCACGCCCATACCGCGGTCGTTCGTGTATTCGAGGCTTTCGACGTCGCCGAGACGCGCCGTCGCCGTCAGGCCGACGTCATGGCTCGCAGCCGCCTCGGCCTGGTCAACGCCGTGACTGCGCGCCGCTCGTAGTACGTGTTCGACGACCTCTCGAAGTGACTGCTGGTCGGGTTCGTTCAGAGCGCTCGGCGCGCGTCGAGCAGCTTCGTTCATTGGCGTTCCCGTCGGCTGTCGTTGAATGGCGGAGGACGGCGCACTGGTCGCGGCGCGTCGCGTGCTATTATGCCGAATCGCAGCGGCGGTAACAGCTTTTGAGACGGGGCCGACACGCATGCAGGGCAACCCCAGCAAGAGCGCCAGGAAGCGTGATCAGCTCGCATTGCAGGCACTCGGCGAAGAGCTCATCGACCTTTCACCGGAAGAGCTGCGCCGACTGCCGCTCGATGAGGATCTGCGTGATGCAATCGTCGCCGCAGGCGGCATGACCGCGCGCGGCGCTTTGCGCCGGCAGCGTCAGCTCATCGGCAAGATGATGCGTCGAGTCGATCCCCAGCCGATTCGACGGGCGCTCGAATCGATCACCCGCGCCGACCGGCAGGCAAAGCGGCTGTTCCGTCAGACGGAGGAATGGCGCGACCGCATCCTCGCCGACGGCCACGGGGCGCTGGACCGGTTCGTCGCGGCGACGGGGTGCCGCGACGATGAGCTGCGTGGCTGTGTCGACGCTCTCCCGCGGTGCCGGAATCGCAGCGAGCGGCGTACCCTCGCAAGGCGGATCTTTCGCGCGCTGCATCGCGAGCTCGGCGCCCGGGTGCACGATGACCCGTCGTAACGATAGAATTGCGCGTTTCGGCAGCCGCGCAATCCCTCGGTGAGTTGTTATGAATACAGTCGTCGGCATCATTATGGGCTCTCGATCGGACTGGGAGACGATGCAGCACGCGAGCAGCACACTCGACGATCTCGGCGTCGGCCATGAGGTCAAGATCGTATCCGCCCATCGGACCCCGGATCTCTTGTTCGACTACGCCGCGTCGGCGGTCGATCGAGGCCTGCAGGTCATCATCGCCGGCGCAGGCGGGGCGGCCCACCTGCCGGGCATGGCGGCATCGAAGACGCGTTTGCCGGTGCTCGGTGTTCCGGTCCAATCGAAAGCCTTAAACGGAATAGACTCGCTGCTGTCGATAGCGCAGATGCCTGCCGGGATCCCCGTCGGCACGCTCGCCATCGGTAAGGCGGGCGCCGTCAACGCGGCTTTGCTCGCGGCATCGATTGTCGCCACCGGCGATGCGACGCTTGCCGCCGCACTCGACGACTTCCGGCGGCGGCAAACCGACAGGGTGCTCGCAGAGGACGATCCCCGCCGCTCGTGACTACGGTAGGGATAGTCGGAGCCGGTCAACTCGGGCAGATGTTGGGCTTTGCCGCCCGATCGCTCGGCGTCGAGTGCATTTATCTCGATCCGGCGCCGCTGCCGCCCGCGCGCGTCGCCGGCACCGTGCTGAAGCGTGAGTTCGACGATCCTATCGGGATCGCCGAGCTCGTTGCCCGCGCCGACGTCTTGACCTACGAATTCGAGAACGTGCCGGTGGACGCCCTAGCGGCAGTGAACAATCGCATCCCCATCTACCCGCCAGTCGAGGCGCTGCGCACCGCGCAGGACCGACTCGAAGAGAAGCGCGTATTCGAAGCGCTCGGCATTCCGACGCCCGAATTCAGAAACGTCGAATCGAACACCGACCTGGAACGCGCTGCCGCCGAGCTCGGCTTTCCGCTCGTGCTCAAGACGCGCCGGCTCGGCTATGACGGCAAGGGTCAGGCGGTGATCCGGGATGCTCGAAGTCTGCGAGATGCCTGGTGCCGACTCGGTCCAGCCGCGCTGATCGCCGAGCGATTGATCCCGTTCGATCGAGAGGTCTCGGCGATCGGCGCACGCGGAATTGGCGGCGACACCGTCCGCTATCCATTGACGGAAAACGTGCACGAAGGCGGTATCCTTTGCACTTCGATAGCGCCGGCTCGCGACCCCGGTCTTGCCGCGGACGCGGGCGCCTACCTAACGGCGCTACTCGATCACTTCGACTACGTCGGCGTCCTCGCGCTCGAGCTCTTCGTCATCGATGGCGAGCTGCTCGCGAACGAGTTTGCTCCTCGAGTTCACAACTCGGGCCATTGGACGATAGAAGGCGCAGCGACGAGCCAGTTCGAAAACCATCTTCGCGCGGTGCTGGGCATGCCGTTAGGCGACACGTCCGCGCTGGGCCATGCAGCGATGGTGAATCTCATCGGCAGCATGCCGTCGCGACCGGACGCAGTGGGGCAACGGGGATACCACCTGCACGACTACGGCAAAGAGGCGCGTCCAGGCCGCAAGCTCGGGCACGTCACGCTGGTGGCACAGACCGCCGGTGACCGAGACGCCGAGCTCGAGCGGCTGCGGAGCCTGCTGTAGTGCCGGTCGTTCTGCGCGAAATCTCGGACGATCGATGGCCGTCTGGCCAATATTCCGGTTACACTTGCAACGGCAGCAACCGCAGGGTTATGTGATTAGCGCGGAATGTCGTACCTCGAACACTTCAATCTAACCGAGCAGCCGTTTCGGCTGACCCCGGATCCGGACTTCGTTTACTGGAGCAAGCAACATGCGCGCGCGAAAGCCTACATGGAGTCGACGGTCTGGCTAGCCGACGGTTTCGTGGTGATCACGGGTGAGATCGGCTCGGGCAAGACCACCTTGGTGCAATCGTTTCTATCGGAGCTCGGAGACGACATCGTTTACGCTGTCGTGTCGCAGACGCAGCTCAAGCCCACCGAGTTCTTGCAGGCCGTGCTGACCGAGTTCGGTTTCAAGCCGTTCAAGAAACGCAAAGTCGAGCTACTCGATATGCTCAACATGTTTCTGATCGAGCAGTACGGCAGCGGTAGGAAGGTCGTCCTCGTCGTCGACGAGGCGCAAAACCTCAGTGAGAAGGTGCTCGAAGAAATCCGGCTGCTCTCCGGCATCGAGACCCACAAGGAAAAAGTCCTGCGCATCATCCTGGCCGGGCAGCCGGAGCTCAGGGACACTCTGGAGTCCCCGAAATTGAAACAGCTGTTGCAGCGCGTCCGGCTACGTTTCCATATCGGGCCCCTCGATCGGCGTGAGTTGCGCGAGTACATCGAACACCGGCTGGCAATCGCAGGCCATGAAAACCGCGACCTGTTCGAAAACGACACGTTCGATCTCATGCACACCTTCACGGGCGGCGTGCCGCGCTTGATCAACACGCTCTGCGACACGGCGCTCCTCTGCGCTTTCGCAGAAGATCGAAAATCGGTTAGTCGGGCCGACGTCGAAGCCGCAATCGCGGAGCTGAACTGGTCGGAGCATGAAACGACAACCGGCCGTTTCAAGCAGCTCGCTCGGCTCGCGCCGGCAAAGAAACCCAAGAAATATCTGACTCGGATCGAAGTGCGGCACGAAGGTGAGCCCGTATCCGAGCACTTCTTCGAGGCCGGCAGAGTCATTGCGGGACGCGCTCCCGACAACGAAATCTACATCAAGAGCAAGTTCGTCAGCCGGCATCATGCGCAGCTCATCAGCGACGATTCGGGCTGCATCGTAGAGGATTTGAACAGCACCAACGGAGTGTTCGTCGGTGACGAGCGCGTCAAGCGCTATCGTCTGAAAGACGGCGACGTCGTCTCCTTAGGATTGCACGAGCTAGTGTACACGGACCTGCGCGGTATCGAGGAGGCGGCCGATTCGGTGCGATGCGACGAGGAAGGCTCTGCGGTGGAAGGTTGAGCCGACGAGCGTATCGTCAACGATCCATGATCAGTACTCGTGCTCGTGCTCGACGCGGCGATCGTGGGCGCGATGATCCCTGCGCTTCAATAGCACCACCAAACCGGCGACCAGGCATAAAAGCCCTAGCGCGAAGCAGATACTCGGCCAGTAGCCGTAGTTCAGGTACATCGACGCGGCGAGCGACAGAACGCCGACGAGCAGATAGAAATACGGCAGACTCTCGTAGATTGGCTTCGACACCCACATGACGCATCTCGTCGCGCTATCGGACCGACGATTCTCCAATGAGGACGACGATTAGTCCAGCGCCGCGTGGCGCGTCGCTTCGCAAGCTATTGATTTTTAGTGTAACTTTCGCTCAGGGTCGCTGAAACGTCAGCAGTCGAATGAGCTTTACGACGATCGACTCGGACAGCCCATCCACCGCCAGGTCGACTTCCGCATCGCCCGCATCGCCCCGGAAACTCTGCGTGAACTGCTGTGCTGCAGCATCCATGTCGTGTTCCGTTGTTGTTTTGTCCAAACCGTGCACCATCCTTTGTGTTACGAGTTCGGCAACTCTACTACGGACATAATCCGGCCGCAGTGAAGCCAATCACAGTCGGCGGGAAGACCTTCGTCGAAACTTATGTAACAACGATCGTCGTCAGGCGGTGCCGCCAACCGTTATCTCGTCGATCTTCAAGGTCGGCTGACCGACGCCGACCGGTACGGACTGGCCTTCCTTGCCGCAGGTGCCGACGCCACGATCGAGCTCCAGGTCGTTGCCGACCATCGAAATACGGCTGAGCACTTCGGGACCGTCGCCGATGATCATCGCGCCTCGGACCGGCCGTGTCTTCTTTCCCTTTTCGATGAGATACGCTTCGCTCGCGGAAAAAACGAACTTGCCGGATGTTATGTCGACCTGCCCGCCGCCGAAATTCGGCGCGTAGATACCGCGATCGACGGAGGCGATGATCTCGTCCGGGTCGTGCGGCCCTGCGAGCATGTAGGTATTGGTCATGCGCGGCATAGGGATGTGGGCAAACGATTCGCGCCGACCGTTGCCGGTCGGCTTTACGCCCATCAGACGCGCGTTGAGCCGATCCTGCATGTAGCCACGCAGCACGCCGTTCTCGATCAGGACGTTTAATTGACCCGGCGTGCCTTCGTCATCGATGGCGAGCGAGCCGCGGCGATTCGGCAACGTGCCGTCGTCCACGATCGTGCACAGGCTCGAGGCGACTCGTTCACCGACGCGGCCCGAGAACGCCGAGACGCCCTTGCGGTTGAAGTCGCCTTCGAGACCGTGTCCGACCGCCTCGTGCAGCAAAATGCCCGGCCATCCCGGCCCCAGCACCACCGGCATCGCACCCGCCGGCGCGGGCACGGCCTCGAGCTGGACCGTCGCCTGACGAACGGCCTCACGCGCGAGCTCCTTCGGCAAATCGCTGTCGACGAAGAAGTCGAGCCCGGCACGCGCACCGCCGCCCGCATATCCCTGCTCGCGCCGACCGTTGTCTACCATGATGACGCTGACGTTCAGCCGCACCAGTGGCCGGATATCCGCTGCCAAGGAGCCGTCCGCAGCCGCGATGAGCACGAGATCCTGATTGCTGCTGAGACTGACAATGACCTGTTCGACCCGCGGGTCCAGCTTGCGCGCCTCGATGTCGAGGGCTTCGATCAGGCTCGTCTTCTGCTCGTCACTGATGCTAACCGTCGGGTCCAGCGCCGGATAGAGCTGACGCCCCTCCCCGCTCGAGGACACCTGCACGCGGCTGGACCGCCCCTGCCGCGTGATCGCCCGCGCCGCACTGGCGGCTTTTTCCAGCGCCGGCAGGACCAACTCGTCCGAATACGCGAAGCCCGTCTTCTCGCCGCTCACGACCCGCACGCCGACGCCCTGGTCGACGCTGAAGCTGCCCTCCTTGATGATGCCGTCCTCGAGCATCCAGCTCTCGTTTCGGCTCATTTGGAAATACAGGTCGGCGGCGTCGACGTCACGCGTATTGATCGAGCCGAGCGCGCGATTGAGGTGCTTCTCGTCGAGTCCGGCCGGTGTCAACACCGACGACATCACGGTCCCGAGAGGGGTTCTCTGTTTGCTAGTCAATATCTCATTCCTCTACTCTTCCGGTGCGGCTAGCGCACGTCCGCCAGGCACCCGGCCAACTCGCTGGTTGCCGCGAAGCGTTCGGCGTCCGCTACCTCGACGGTCGGATCATCGAATGATCCGTCGATGGCGTAGTAGACCTGACCCATCTCCTGCAGCGGCTTCTTGAAGATCTGAGAGAATATCAGAAGCGCGGCCGCCACCTGTGGTCCCGCCACCACGGCTCCGACGACAGGTAGGGTATTGCCGACGTTGGCGCTGACCAAGGCGGTCTGGTGGTATTCGCCGCTGGCCAGACCTGCTCTGCCGACGATGCCGATGTCCGCCGCCGGACCCTTGAGGGAGAGATCGCAGGTATACGCGTCACCGGATTCCAGGTTGAAGGTACCGGTGATTTCGTCGAAGGCAAAACCCTTCTCGAGCACGTCGCGAAAATCGAGCGACAGGCGGCGCGGCAGGGCCACGATACTCATTAGCCCGAACACGCGGCCCGCGCCGGGCTCGACCTCGTTGAGCTGCCCGGCGCCGAATTTGACGCGAACTTCGCCGCTCAGGTCCGCGAGGAAATCCCCGCGCGGTCCGCCGGGCCATCGCACGCCGAGATTGATCTCCATCTCCTGACCGACGATGCCGGGACTGTAGTTGAGCCTGGCCATCGTCGCCTGGACGTCCGTGCTGAGAAGCTTGGCGTTGACGTAGCTGTACTGTCCCGCTTCCTCCAGCGGATCCACGATCCAGCCGGCCGTCCCGTCGATGCTGAAGCTCTCGTCGCGCGCCGTGAGCGCGCCTGCGCGCAGCCCATCGGGAGTGCGCTGGAATTCGGCCTCGATCGCGCCGAGATGCCGGTCGCCGAGCGCAAACTCGCGTGCCCTGATCGAAATCGTCGGCAGTGAACGCGGATCGACCGCCGCAGCCGGTGCGCTCGCGGGCTCGGCCCGGTCGCTGTCCCCCGGCAGAATCAGGGTCTCCATGTCCAGCGTAATCGGCCTGTCGCCCGCCCAGTCGTAAGGAATCGTCACGATGCCGGCCGCCTGTTCGCCGTCCGCGAGCACGACCCATTCGGCGCCGCTCCTATCGACTTGTATGCGCTGATCGACCAGGTGTTGACCGAACAGGTGGAGGTTGTCGACCGCGAGATCGATGGATCGGATGCGCTCGCCGAAGCCGCCATTGCCGGCGCCGTTACGCGCCACGGCGAGCCAATCCGGAAACCAAATCTCCGCGGCATGACCGTGGATGTGGAGCCCGCGAGTTTCCGGGAATTCGGGATAGTCGCCGCCCAGCGCCAATGCACCGCGATCGAAGTCCCAGCGCCGCTCGGAGTCGCGGAACTCGCTGCTCCAGCGGATGTCGTCACCGAGGCTGCCGTTCGAGCGTATGCGGCCGCCGCCGGGGAACTCGATCTGCAGCCTGAGCGGCAGATCGGTAGCAGCGCTCTTTTGGAACGGCACGGGCAGATCGACGCCGATGCCTTCGAGATCGCTGCGGACGGTGATCTGCACCGGCACCGGCACATCCATACCGGCACGCGGAAAACGAATTTCGGCAAGGTACGGCGTCGCGCCGCTCACGTACGCGTCGAGCGGCACGCCGAGCTCCCTGACGAGGGCCTCCGACGTCACCTGCCCGCGCGCCTCCGCGATCACGCTGTACGACGGTGATGCGCCGCCGGTCAGCGCCAGGTCGATGCTGATCGGCTCGCCGAGGAACCGGCCGAACAAAGACTCGGCGCTGATCTCATCGCGCGATACGTACACCAGGCCGTTGAGCTCGGTGACGGCAGGCTCGAAGCCGATGAGCTGGAGACTGCCGTTGCTCGCTTGAATGCGGGTGCTGAAATCGTAGTTTTGCCGGTCCCTGATCGGATACGTGAGCTGTAGGCCGAACGATGCGTCGCCCTCGACGCGCACCCGATCCAGCTGGCCGCCGAAAACACGTGCGATCGGGCTGCGGCGCACGTATTCGCGGATCGACGCGAGCGTACCGGTGGCGAACGCATCGATCGTCAGCACGGGATCGCGCAGATCCGCGATCTCGACGCGCGCGTCCGACGTGTTGTTGCCCACCGTCACCGTCGTATTGCGTTCCGAGTAGAGGCGCGTACCGTCGAGAACGATGTCCATGCTGCGGATCACCGCTTCCGGCCAGTTTAGCGCGTAACGCAGCACGGCATCTTCGAGCCGCGCATCGATGCGGAAGCGCCCCTCGCCGTCGTCGAAAGGGAACTTGTCGAGCGGTCCGTTCAGGCGGGTCGTGCCGCGCGTCATGACGCCGGACACGAGCGCCGACATCAACCAGCGCCGCAGCGGATCCTTGATGACGCCTGCCGGAAGAAAGCGCTTGGCCGACGCGACGTCGTTGATGCTCCAGTTGCTCTCCAGGTCGACGAGCGGTGGCGCACCGTCGCCCGGCAGCGTGATCTGTAGACTGCTCTGACTGTCGAAGTCCGCGTTCCGAAGCTGCATGCGATCCGACAGAACGGTGACGTTGTCGCCGCTTCGGCGCCAGATGATCGTGCCGATGGCGTCGTCGAAGATGAGGGTCTCGGAAACGTACTCCGCCAGGTCGACGCGTAAATTACTCGAGTCGAACTCGACGCGCCCGCCGAAGCTATCGGCACGCACGCTGCCTGAAAAGCCCCGAACGTCGGGGTACGGTGCCCCGGCCTGCAGGCCGGCATCCGACAGGGTCGCCGCGACATCGAAGCGCGGCTCGTCCCCGGGCAGGTTGGACAGGCGGACTCGCAGATCTCGGATCTCTCCGGTCGGCCGGTAGTCGTCCCATAGCGCGCGCACCGATTCGGGCAACCACGGCGTGAAGTAGCCGACGTCGTCGAGCTTGAAAAACGATGCGTTGGCGTCGATCTCGTCGATCTCGGCAGCCGCGTTGCTGCTCAATCGAATGTGGACTCGCGACCGCGGCCAGTCCCCATCGACGGTCCGGAGGCGCAAATTGTCCGCAGCGAGCAGGACGTCGGAACCCGCGCTCGAGTACTCGAACCTGCCCTCCGCATCCAACGGCGCGCTGCGTTCCGCACCGGCGATCGCCAGGCCGTCGACCGCGAAATTTGCGGTCGCCTTGGATAGCCCTTCTTGCGTCAACTCGACCCAGAGACTAACGTCGCCGACGCCGTCGATGACTGCGGCGATGCCAGGCGGAGCGAGCCGTGACCAGCGGGCGAGCCCCAGCGATCGGCCCTCGAAATACAGCTGCCAGACCGGCAGCCCGGTGTCGTCGCTGATGCGCCGGTCCGCCGCGATGTCGAGACGGCTGCCGAATCCCTCCGCCAGGTCCAGCGAGGCTTCGATCGTCAACTCCTCATCGTCGCGCGTCGCTTCCAAGAGCGCGATGTCGAACGCAAAGGCCCGATCGCTGCCGGGACGCCGGTACTGCACGGCAATGTCTTGACCGATCACGACGACGTCGCCCGCGTCGCTCGATGTCGGGATCAGCGCCGCGAGTTTCTCCAGAGAAATGCCCTGCACACTGATGTCCTCGCCCTCGCTTTGCTCGAAGGCGAGCTCGGTGTCGCGCACGAGAATTCGATCGACAACCAGGGTACGATCGGTCATCAGGCGCAACAGCCCGACGCCGACGGTGACCTCCGCGGCCTCGATGAGGCTGCCGTCGGCACCGGGCAGAGTGAGCTCTGCCTCGTAAAAATTCAGCTCCGGGCCGCTCAGGCGCCAGCGCGCATTCATGCCGACGAAGTCGACGCGCATACCGATCGCAGCCGTGGCCCAGGCTTTTATGTCTTCCTGATATTCGGGCAAGCGCGGCAGGAACAAGCGAAACAGCCCCACCATCACGGCGAGGAGGATGACGATCCCGGCGCCGGTGTAGGCCAGTATGTTCAAGATGCGTCGTAGCAGCTTTCTCATGTCGCGTGTTCGCTAATGCCGATTCCGTACGCTCTGCCTAGATCAGGACGACGTCGAACTGATCCCGCAAATACAGCGATTCCGGCTGCAGTCTTATCGTCTTGCCGATCTGCTCCTCGATCTCCGCGAGCCCGTTGGCCTCCTCGTCGAGCAGGAGCTCGATCACGTCCTGGTGCGCGAGCACGAGGACCTCGTCGAACGTGAATTGGCGGTGCTGCCGCAGGATCTCGCGGAAGATCTCGAAGCAGACCGACGCGGTCGTCATGACGAAGCCGCGCCCGTCGCAGTTTGGACAACTCTCGCACAGAATATTCTGCAAACTTTCCCGAGTCCGCTTGCGGGTCATTTCCACGAGCCCGAGCGGCGACACCGGCGTGATCTGATGGCGAGCATGATCGCGGGCCATGGATTGTTCGAAAACCTCCATGACGCGAAGCCGATGGTCCTCCTCCTCCATGTCGATGAAGTCGACGATGATGATGCCGCCCAGATTACGCAGCCTGAGCTGCCTGGCGATCGCCACCGCTGCCTCTAGATTGGTGCGGTAGATGGTCTCCTCCAGGTTACGGTGCCCGACGTAGCCGCCGGTGTTCACGTCGACCGTCGTCATGGCCTCCGTCTGGTCGAATATCACGTAGCCTCCGGACTTCAGCGGTATGCTGCGGTCGAGCGCCTTGCGTATCTCGTCTTCGATGCCATGAAGATCGAAAATCGGTCGCCGGCGGGTGTAGAGCTCCAGCATGGGCTCGATCTCCGGCAGGAAACTGGCCGCAAAGGTCCTCATCTTCTCGAAGTCCTCGCGGGAATCCACCAAAATCCGCTCCACGTCGACCGTGACCAGGTCGCGTAGCACGCGGATCGGCAGCGGCAGATCCTCGTGTACCAGAGTTTTTACCGCACCTTTGCTGCACTGAAGCTGAACGACTGACCAGAGTTTTCGCAAGAAGGTCAGGTCGGCGCGCAGTGCCTCCCGGCTGGCGCCCTCGGCCGCGGTGCGGATGATGACTCCGCCGTCGGCGTCGTCCTCCTCGAGCAGCTCTAGGACGATATCGCGCAGCCGGTCGCGCTCCCCCTCGTCGTCGATGCGCGCCGACACGCCTACGCCGTGGCCGGCCGGCAGCAGGACCAGAAACCGGGACGGCAGCGTAATGAAAGTCGTCAGCCGGGCGCCCTTGGTGCCCAACGGGTCTTTCACGACCTGGACCAAAACCTCCTGACCCTCGCGGATCAGATCGCGGATATCGGGTAACGACTGCTGCCCCGCATCGTTGCCGTTCGGTTCCCGTTGCACGATCCCGGAAGCGTGCAGGAACGCGGTACGTTCCAGCCCGATATCGACGAACGCCGCCTGCATGCCCGGCAGCACCCGCGACACCTGACCCTTATAAATGTTGCTGATCAGGCCCCGCCGCATCGCCCGCTCGACGTAGACCTCCTGCAGCACGCCGTTCTCCAATAGGGCAGCGCGAACCTCGCGCGGCGTGACGTTCACGAGGATTTCTTCTTTCGATGATTCGTCGCTCACGTCGTCCTTCCTCGGCGGCAAAGCACGTCGACGCCCACGGCACTCAGCATCTGGGCAGTTTCGAACACCGGCAGTCCGACCACGCCGGAGTAGCTGCCGCAAAGACCGGCGACGAACACGCCGCCTTTGCCCTGGATCGCATACGCGCCGGCCTTGTCGCGGGGCTCTCCACTTTGCCAGTAATCGGCGGCCTCTGCCGGATCGATGTCCCGAAATCGCACCTCGGTCCGCGACAGGGCCGTCGCAGCGTGGCCTTCGCAGAGCAGCGCCACTCCGGTCAGCACCTCGTGCGTGCGGCCGGACAGCGATCCGAGCATCGCGACGGCTTCCCGCTCGGATGCCGGCTTGCCGAACGTACGCTCGCCGAGCACCACCGCGGTGTCCGCGCCCAGAATCACGCCGTGCGCGCCCGCCTCCCGCGCCGCCTGCGCTTTCGCGATCGCTAGGCGGACGACCATCGCGTCCGCAGGCTCGTTAGGCAGCGGCGACTCGTCGACATCGACGCCGCCGTAAGTAAACGCCAAGCCCAGGGCCTCGAGGATTTCCCGTCTGCGCGGAGAGGCGGATGCCAGGTGCAGGGCGACGTCCGGCACGGCCGCTACGCCCGATGGTAGGGATGACCGGCCGTGATCGACCAGGCTCGATAGAGCTGCTCGGCCAACACGACCCGCACCAGCCCGTGCGGCAACGTCAGTGCCGACAGCGACCAGCGCAGCTCGGCCCGCACCAGGCAGTCGCCGGCAAGGCCGTCGGGCCCGCCGATGACGAAGCACAGGTCGCGACCGTCGCGCTGCCACTCGCCGAGTTTCTTCGCCAGTTCGGCGCTTGAGAAACCGGCGCCGCGCTCGTCGAGGGCGACGACGCGCTCCGAGTCCTTGAGCTCCGCCAGGATCGACTCGCCTTCTGCACGGACGGCAGCCGCCGCGCCTCGACTCTTGCTGCGCGCCGCCGGCCTGAGCGAATGCAACGAGAAGCGCCACTGCGGCGGCAAACGTGCCGCATAGTGGTCGAACGCGTCGTTGACCCAGGCCGGCTGGCGGCCGCCGACCGCAAGCACGCGGATGTGCACGGCTTATCCGTCTGTCGCCACCGCATCGCTGCTCGGACGCAGCGACCACAGCTTTTCGAGATTGTAGAACTCACGTACGCGCGGCAGCATCACGTGCACCAGCGTGTCCTGCAGATCGAGGAGCACCCATTCACTGCCGTCTTCGCCCTCGATGCCGACCGG
Source organism: Woeseiaceae bacterium (assembly GCA_041579335.1). Classification (GTDB taxonomy): domain Bacteria; phylum Pseudomonadota; class Gammaproteobacteria; order Steroidobacterales; family Woeseiaceae; genus JBFGFX01. Next base: position 18,384 of record JBFGFX010000026.1, read on the forward strand.
GCGATGTCCGGCCTCGCGCGCTTTTTCCGCGACCGCGTCGGCGAGCGCTTTGACGTGCCGATTCGATCGGCCGCTCGCCACGATCATGTAGTCCGTGACCGTGGTCAGATCCCGCACGTCGAGCTTGACGATGTCTTTCGCTTTGACCTCTTCGAGCGCGTCGACGACCAGTTCGCTCAGTTCCTGACTATTCATTCACCGTTTCCGGAGCTCATTCAAAAATCTCGTTGTCGCTGTTCGTCGTCGCCGACGGCCGTTGCGTAGCAACCGCTCTCGCGGATGATCTCGCGCACCGCATCGGGCATCAGGAACCGGGGGTCCCGTCCCGCCGAAACCAGCTCCCGAATTTCGGTCGAGGAAATCTCGAGCTGGGTGACGTCGAGGATGTAGATGTGTCCCGATTTAGCCTGATGCAAATCACCGATGCGGTGCGTGCCGCGATCGGCGAGCAGCTCACCCAACGGTCCGATGTCCGGCGCACGCCAGCCGGGCCGGTGCATCACGACGATGTGCGCGAGCTGCAGCAGCTCGCGCCAGTGGTACCACTTCGGCAATCCTAAGAACGCGTCCATGCCGATGATCAGCGCGATCGGACGCAGTGGGAACTCGCCACGGAGCGCCGACAGGGTATCGACTGAATAAGACGGTCCTTCGCGCGAAAGTTCCCGATCGTCGACGACGAATCCCGGCTGACCCTCGGTCGCCGCCCGCACCATCGCGAGGCGCAGCCCCGCCTCGGCAACCGGCTTGCCGCGATGCGGCGGGGTGCCGCAGGGCATGAAGCGCACTTCCTCGAAGCCTAGTGCCTGCAGCACTTCGAACGCGGTGCGCAGGTGCCCGTAATGGATCGGATCGAAGGTGCCGCCGAATACGCCCATCGCGTTCAACGCCGTGCCTCCGAGATGTATCCCGCGACTCTCATGCGGCGGCCCGGCTGCCGGCCGCCAGCTGCCAGACGAGATTCGTTGCCAGCTGCCACGGGTCGCCGGCCGCCTGCCCCTTGGCAGCCGCGTCGGCGTGACGACTCGCCTGGATCATTAGATGGAAACCGCTCTGCGGATGACGCGCGACGCAGGCACGAACCAGGTTCTGCCGGCTGCGCCAGACGCCGGCCTTGTGCAACGCGGCGCCGAGGTCGGTGCCGGCCTCGACCGCGCCTGCCAATCGCGCCAACACCCGCAGCTCGCGGGTCAACGCCCAGATCACGATGACGGCGTCGATGCCCTCGGCGCGCACACCGTCCAAGATCCTGAGCGCTCGCCGCGTGTCGCCGGCAAGGGCGGCATCGACCAGCTGGTACACGTCGAAGCGGCTGCTGTCCGCGACCGCGACGCTCGCAGCGTCGGCGCTGATCGGACCTTCGCCGTGCAGGATTCTCAGTTTTTCGATCTCCTGGGCCGCCGCGAGCAGATTGCCCTCGACTCGGTCGGCAATGAGGCGTACGGCGTCGCGATCGGGTTCGAGTCCGTGCCGCCGCATGCGCGCGGCAATCCAGGCGGGCAGCTCGCGAGGTCTCACCGGCCAGATCTGCACCGTGGCGCCGCGCGAATCGAGCGCCTTTACCCATTTCGCCGCCGTCGTCTTTCGATCGAGCTTCGGCGTCTGCACGAGGAACAACAGGTCACTGCCGGCCGTCTGGGCCAGCTCGACGATCGCGGCGCCGCCGTCGCGGCCGGGCTTGCCGGTCGGCAGGCGGAGCTCGACGATGCGGCGACGGGAGAACAGCGACAGCTCGTTTCCGGCGAGCGCCAGCTCCTGCCAATCGAAGCCCGGCATCTGAACATGAAGATCGCGACTATCGAAGCCCTGGGCGCGGGCGGCACCGCGGATGGCGTCCATGGCCTCCTGCACCAGCAACGCCTCGTCGCCGGTGACCAGATAGCAGGGCAGGAGCGGCTCCTCGAGATGGCTTTGGAGCCTATCGGCGGGGATTTTCACGCAGGCGATGTTGTTCGCATTGGTCGTTCATCATACATCGCGGCACTCGGGCCAACCAGCCGGTCAGCCGACCTGCTCGGCGTTGATCGATTCACCCTCGAGCAGCACTGGGATGCCGTTGGCGACCGGGTAC
>JBFGFX010000027.1:0-20435 GCA_041579335.1 Woeseiaceae bacterium
AAACGCTGTCTTTGATATCTCCGCGAATTCCCGATGGCCAATCCCCGCGTTCAATAAAGCCCTTGCAATCGGTTTAAGGAACAGAAGAAGCGCACTGAGTATCTTTTTTTGGATGCGATCCTGCATGGTCGCGAAATATAGAAATCGGCCTTTTTCCGGTCAATGAAATGAACAACTTGGGAAAAATGGCCCAAGGTTTGCGTTCAAATCAGCTGTGAATCCATTGTTATATCTACAAGTCTTGCGGAGTTTTAAGAGTTGATTTCATTACAAATTTTCGATCATATTTTCCCAAATCGTGGTTAATTATTGATCACTCAACAGTTTTTCGAGTTCCTGGTCGTCAATCGTGGCAATTCCGAGTTTTTGCGCTTTTGCGAGTTTCGAACCAGGTTTGTCTCCGTAGACCACGAAATCGGTGCGCTTGGACACGCTCCCGGTGACCTTGCCGCCAAGTGCTTGAATTCGCTCCTTGGCCTCATCGCGAGTCATATTCGGCAGGGTGCCGGTCAACACGAACGTCTTGCCGGCGAGAGCCCCGGCGTCGGCGCCGCGGGATTCCAACTCGTCCCACGATACTCCGGCATCGATCAGTCGCTGAATGACCTCTCGATTGTGCGATTCTTCGAAGAAGCCCCGAATACGCGAGGCGACTATCGGTCCGACGTCGGGTACCTGCTCGAGATCTTGCTGATTGGCCGCCAGTACAGCGTCCAGCTTCCCGTAATGGCTCGCAAGCGCAGCCGCCGTGGCCTCCCCCACTTCGCGAATGCCGAGGCCGTACAAGAAGCGAGCCAGAGTCGTTCGCTTGCTCTTTTCGATTGACGCGAGCAGGTTGTCGGCCGATTTCTCACCCATACGCTCCAGCTCGACCAGCTCATCCTTGCTCAGCGAGTAGATGTCGGCGGGCGTCTTGATCCGGTCGAGCTCCACGAGCTGCTCGATGAGCTTGGCGCCGAGACCTTCGATGTCGAGCGCGCGGCGTGAGACGAAGTGCTTCAGCGCCTCCGAGCGTTGGGCCGCGCAGAAGAGTCCGCCTGAGCAGCGAGCCACGGCTTCATCTTCGATGCGTACGACGGCCGAGCCGCAGATCGGGCAGGATTTGGGCAGTTTGACGCGCCGAGCGCGTTTCGGCCGCCGCTCCGTAATGACCTGCACGACCTCGGGAATGACGTCGCCGGCGCGGCGCACGACGACGGTGTCCCCGATCCGTACGTCCTTGCGTTCGACCTCATCCATGTTGTGAAGCGTGGCATTGCTGACGGTGACGCCGCCCACGAACACCGGCTTTAGTCGCGCCACGGGCGTCAGCGCGCCGGTACGGCCGACCTGGAACTCGACGTTCTCGATGACGGTTATCTCTTCCTGAGCGGGGAACTTATGGGCGATCGCCCAGCGCGGCGCTCGTGACACAAAACCCAGCGTCTGCTGATAGTCGAGCCGATCGACCTTGTACACGACCCCGTCGATGTCGTAGCTCAGCGAATCCCGCTTCTTGCCGATGTCCGCGTAAAACGCCAGGCAGCCGTCGATTCCGTCCACGACGCTCCTTTCCGGACAGATCTTGAAGCCCCACTGCTGCAGGAGGGTCAGTATCTCGCTGTGCCGAGCGGGCAGCTCGCCGCCGTCGACAAGCCCGACCGAATACATGTAGATGTCGAGGGGTCGTTCGGCCGTCAGGCGAGGATCCAACTGACGCAGACTGCCGGCCGCCGCATTGCGCGGGTTGACGAAGGTCTTCTCGCCCTTGATCGTTGCCTGTTCATTGAAGGCTTCGAAACCCGCGCGAGGCATGAAGACCTCACCGCGAACCTCCAACGTTGGCGGAAACCCGTCGCCGAACAGTCTGAGTGGCACCGAGTCGATCGTGCGCACGTTGTGCGTGATGTCCTCGCCGCGTGTTCCATCACCGCGCGTGGCGCCACGCACGAGCACACCGTGCTCGTAGAGAAGGCTGACGGCGACACCGTCCAGTTTGGGCTCCGCCGCGTAGTCGATGGTGGCCTCGGCGTCGAGACCAAGACGCTCCATGACACGGCGGTGGAAATCGCTGACCTCCTCTTCGCTGAACGCGTTGTCCAATGACAGCATCGGCAAGCGATGCTGCACGGTGCCAAAGCCGGATATCGGCTGCGCACCGACGCGCTGGGTGGGCGAATCCGGCGTGACGAGCTCCGGATGTTCCGACTCTAGCGCCTGCAGCTCCCGAACCAGCCGATCGTACTCGATGTCCGGAATTTCCGGCGCATCGAGCGTGTGATACAGGTAGTTGTGCCGATGGATCTGCTCGCGCAGCGCCGCAATTCTTCCCTTGATATGCGCCGTCGCTGCCACTGCAATCAAGCGTCGGGAATGATCTCAAGCAACCTTGATACCGTGCTGGAATTGAATGATCTCTTCGCGAAGATAACGTTCGCGCTGAATGCTCAGCGTGCTGCCGGACTCGTCGAGCAACTCGCCCTGCAAGGACTGCGTCAAGGTGCGGGATGCCTGCATCATCATATCGAAGGCCTCGGCGCCGTCGATCGGCCCGGGCACTACCATGAACATGCTGATGCCGGGGATGCGTTGCTCTTTGATGTTTTCGAGATCGAAGCTACCCGGCTCGACGAGGCTGGCAGCGCTGAAGATCACGCGGCTATCGTCATTGCCGTCGTAGCGATGAAAAATGCCGAACTTACCGTGGCGCATACCGATACCGCGGAGGTTGAGAACCAGCTCGTCGCCGGCGAAGGGTCTCTTGTTGCCGGCGACGATGCGAATCGTCACGATCTTCTGCGGCAGCTCGGCCGTTTCGAGCGCCGGCTCGAGCGGCTCCGCTCCGCCTGCGCTACCGTCGCCGAATGAAGGCTCCAGCCGGTCGGTCACCGCCTGCATCTCTGGATGCTCCGTTTCGATCGCCGGCCCGGATGACCGGCTGCGCTCTCTGCGGCTGTAGAAAAATACGCCTGCGACGACCAGCGCTCCGAACAGCAACAGCACCCATCGCAAACCGTCCATAACGAATTCCGGTTGAACTTGAGTTTAGCTAGCCGCCAGCCGCACCGCCTCGTCCAGATCGACGGACACCAGCCGCGACACGCCGGGCTCCTGCATCGTAACACCGGTGAGCTGGTGGGACAGTTCCATCGTCACCTTGTTGTGGGTAATGAACACGAATTGCACGCGGTCCGACATCTCTCTGACGATATCGCAAAATCGAAGGATATTGGCATCGTCTAGGGGAGCATCGACCTCGTCCAGCAGACAGAAAGGCGCCGGATTGAGCTCGAAGATGGCGAACACCAAGGCGACCGCCGCCAGGGCCTTTTCGCCGCCGGAGAGCAGATGGATGGTGCTGTTGCGCTTGCCTGGTGGTCGCGCCATGACGGTGACGCCGGCCGAAAGCAAATCGTCGCCAGTCAATTCGAGATAGGCATGCCCGCCGCCGAAAAGCTTCGGGAAAAGGCGCTTGAATCCGGCATCGATATTGCTGAACGTTTCCCGGAAACGGGTCCGCGTCTCGCGATCGATCTTGCGGATGGCGCTTTCGAGCGTCGTCAATGCATCATTGAGGTCAGTGAGCTGCGAGTCCAGGTATTCCTTCCGCTCGGACTGCTCTTTGAACTCGTCGATTGCCGCCAGATTGATCGGTCCCAGCCGCTCGATGCGCTTCCGAATACGTTCCAGCTTGGTTTCCCAGTCCCCCGCGGTGGCCGTCTCGTCCAACCCTTCGAGGAGATCGTCGAGCTCGAATTCGGTCTGCGCGAGCTGATCGGCAAAGCCCTCGCGACGGACCCTAAGCTCCTGCAGCGCCATCTTGGCCTCGTTCACCGCTGCCCTCGCCTGTTCTGCGGACTGGTCAACCTGCAGGCGCGCCTGATCCAACTCGCGAAGCTCGTTTTCGATGTCCTCAACGAGCCTACGTGCCGCACCAAGCTCCGACTCGATCTCGACCCGTATGTGCAGCTGCCGCTCCAGATTATCTTGCTTCAAGGCAAGCGGCCTCTCGCCCTGTTCGAGCTGCTCGCGAATCTCCTGCTCGCGACTTCGGAACTGCGCGAACTGTGACTGCATGCGCTCCAGGCTCTGGGCCGCCGACTCTTTGCTCGAACGTCGGCTTTCGAACTGAATGGCCAGGTCGTGCGCCGCCATGCGATCTTCGTCGGCCTGCTCGCGGACGCGGGTGAGCTCGGCCTTGAGTTCCTCGCGTTGCGATTCGAGCGCGTCGCGCTTGAGCTCGAGCTCGGCCAGCTGATCCGTCGCCTGCTGCACGCGGCGGCGCGATTCGGTCAATTGCTCATCGGCCGACTGGCGCTCTTTTTCGATGTCGCGGTTTTCCTCCGAAATCGCCGCCCGACGCGCGTCGGCCTGATCCATCTGATAGCGGGCCGCGTCCAGGTTGGCTTTGACTTCGGCGTACTCGGTGAGCAGCGCGGAGGCGTCTCGCTGCAGCGTCTCGCGACGCTCTTCCAATTGCGACAGCCGCTTGCGGCCATCCTGCAGCAGATTTGCAGCGCTGTCGCTGCGCGCTTTCAGTTCTCTACGCTCGGCTTTCAGGCGCCGCAAATCGTGCTCCCGGCCCAAGACGCCGGATTTCGGGTCTTTGTCGCGACGCACGCGGAGCCAGTCCTTGCTGAGCCACACACCGTCCGGCGTGATGACCGAGCCCGCGGTTCCGATCCGATCGCGAATCGTCAATGCGGCATCGAGCGTTTCGGCCGTGTGCACGGCACCGAGCATTGCGAGCACCGCCGGCGGGGCGTTTTGCACTTTGGACGCGAGCGAGGTGCCGGTCGGCCCGGGTGCAGCGTCGTCGGAACCCTGCGCGAGCAGCGTCAGACTGCCGGACTTCAGCCGGCCGAGGCTCGTGACCGCCACTGATACGTCGCTGACGCAGACTGCCTGCAAATAGTCGCCGAGAACGGTTTCCACGGCGCGTTCCCAGCCGTCGTCGACCGACAGCGTCTGCGCCAGCCTCGTCCCGTCGGCCATGCCGGCAGCCTCCAGCCAGGCTTGGATGTTCTCGTTACCCTCGCCGAGCGCTGCCTTCTGTACCGCCTCCATCGACGCGTAGCGAGATTCGACGGTACGCAGGGCAGCCAGTCGCTCGTCGACGAGGCGGCCCAGCTTGACGTCTTGCTTGCGGAGCTTGCGGATCTTCTCCGTGATGTCGTTTAGCGCCCGATCGAATTCGTCCCGTGCCTGCCGCTTGCGCTGCTCGTCGGCGGAAAGCCGCTCGAACGTTGCTTTCAGCTTCTCCGGTTCGCCGATCTCCTCCGTATCGTCGAGCTTCCCGCGCCGCTCGGCCAGGCTCCTGAGCCGCGATTCCAGCTGCTCGACCCGCGTCTGCTCGACGTTCTTGATCTGTTGCGATTCGTTCGCCTGCCGCGTGTACTCGTCCCATTGTTCCTGCCAGCTAGCCAGCGCGGCTTCGGCCTTAGCCAGCGAATCCAACGAGCTGCGCTCCCGTTCCTTGGCCTGCTCGAGCCCCGGCACCAGCTCACTGAGCGAGAGCTCGAGCTGCGCTATCTCGGTCTCGTCTTTGCTGATGTGGTCGGCGATCTCCTCGGCGCCGACGATGGCCTGGTCCAAATCCTTCTTCTGGCGTTCACGCAGCTCGTGCGCGTGCTCGATCGACTGCTCGAGCCGAGCGATCTCGGATCCGGATTTGTAGAAGCGGGCCTGCACGGCATTGAATGCGTCGGACCGTTCCGCCTGAGTGGTTCGCGCCCGCTCGATTTTCGCTTCGATGCTGCGCTGCTCGGCAATGACGGCCTCGAGCGCCGTCTCTTTTTCGCCCAAGAGCGAGGTCGCGCCGCCGGCGTGCTCGTCCAGAGCGCGCAGCCTCAGCGCGAGCAGCTCGGCCGCGGTCTGGCGTTCGGTGGCTTTCATGCGGCCATAGCGCTCGGCCATCTTCGCCTGCCGATCGAGATGCTTGATCTGCTTCTCGACCTCCTCCAGCACGTCCATCAGGCGATCGATGTTCTCTTTGGTGTGCTTGATGCGATTCGACGTCTCGCGGCGGCGCTCTTTGTACTTCGAGATGCCGGCGGCCTCCTCGATGAACACGCGCATCTCCTCGGGCTTCGCCTCGATGAGGCGCGAGATCATCCCCTGCTCGATGATCGAATAACTGCGAGCGCCGAGGCCCGTGCCCATGAACACGCCGGTGATGTCCTTGCGACGACAGCGCGTGCCGTTCAGGTAATACGTGGAAATGCCCTCGCGAGAGACCTCACGTCGGATGGAGATCTCGGCGTATTTGGCGTATTGCCCCTCGAGCGTCGTTTCGGAGTTGTCGAACAACAGCTCGACGGAGGCGGCTCCCACAGGCTTGCGGGAGCTCGAGCCATTGAAGATCACGTCTGTGATCGAGTCACCGCGTAGCCGGCTGGCTGAGCTCTCCCCCATTACCCAGCGGACGGCGTCGATCACGTTCGACTTGCCGCATCCATTCGGTCCGACAACGCCGACGAGGTTGCTGGGGAAGGGAATGGTGGTGGGATCTACGAACGATTTAAAGCCTGCAAGCTTTATCTTGCTGAGTCGCATACGAATTGAATTGGTTGCCCAGAGCGCTTCCAGTCGGCGTAGTGTAATGTAATTCCAGGCATAAAACGATTGTCGCCGGAAAAAGACAGGTCCTCGCGAGCCGCCGATTTCGGTGACTCGGTGACGTGGCCGGCGACCCACGACGCCGCGCCGCGAAGAGGCCGGCGGAGGGACGATGAGCACCGCCGTGGTCGGTCGCCCGGAGGCCCGATACGCAGCGGATTTCCCCTGGATTTTGGGCTTCCATGTCCGTTCCAGGCATGTATAATGCCGCCCTTTTCTTGGGACCGGTAGGAGTCAGAAATGGCCGCAAGAAAGGCCGCGAGCACCAAGCGCAAGAAGGCCGCTACAGGTCGGAAGAAGCCCACGTCACGAAAGTCGGCGACCCGGCGCAAAGCAAGCGCCGGCAAGCGCAAGACCACCAAGAAGAAGGCGGCCAAGAAAAAGGCGGCGCGGAAAAAGACGGCGCCGCGCAAGAAGACCGCCACCCGCAAGAAGGTCGCAAAGAAGAAGGTCGCGAAGAAGAAGGCCGCGAAGAAGAAGGTCGCGAAGAAGAAGGTCGCAAGGAAGAAGGCCTCGAAGAAGAAAGCGACCAAGAAAAAAGCTGCCAAGAAAAAGGCCGCCAAGAAGAAAGCGAGCAAGAAAAAGGCTGCGAAGAAGAAACCCGCGGCAAAAAAGGCTGCGAAGAAGGCGGCGCCGAGTCGCAAGAACGCCAAAGCCGCTCGTCGCCCAGCGCGTCAAAAGACGCCCAGACGGCGCCGCAGCGATATCCTGAGTGGGCCTATTCACGGCATCGATCCGTACAAGCCGAGTCGGGGCGAACAGTACATGAGCCCGCAGCAGCTCGAGCACTTCGAATCGATCCTCTTGGCCTGGAAGCGCGAGTTGATGAACGAGGTCGATCGGACCGTGCATCACATGCAGGACGAGGCCGCCAACTTTCCGGATCCCAGCGACCGCGCCACGCAGGAATCCGAGTTCGGTCTGGAGCTCAGGACGCGCGATCGGGAACGCAAGCTGCTGCGCAAGATCAACTCCGCGCTGATGAGGATCGAAGACGGCAGCTACGGCTTTTGCGAGGAGACCGGCGAAGAGATCGGCCTCTAGCGGCTCGAAGCGCGGCCGGTCGCCACGCTTTGCCTCGAGGCGCAAGAGCGCCGCGAGATGGCAGAGCGGCAATACCGCGATCGGGATGATCGCTACCGATAGCGCCTCGCGGGCCTGACCGCGCGATCGGCCGCCGACCGATCGTGCCCGCCACCGAGATACAAACCTACGTCGGCCGATTCGCCCCGTCGCCGACGGGCCCGTTGCACTTCGGCTCCCTGCTGGCCGCGGTGGCGAGCTACCTGGACGCACGTCATGCCAACGGACGTTGGTTGCTGCGCATCGAGGACATCGATCCGCCGCGCGAACAGGCGGGTGCGGACATCGAGATCATCGAGGCCCTCGATCGATACGGCTTCGAGTGGGACGGCCCGGTTACGTATCAGAGCAGCTTTCGCGAGCGACACCGGGAGGCCGTCGAACGGCTGCTGCGCTCGGGCTGGGCCTACCCGTGCACCTGCTCCCGGCGCGATCTCGCCCAGGCCGCCCGCGGGCCGCTGGGCCGTATCTACCCCGGCACCTGTCGGAGCGGGACGCGGCAGAGCGACGACGTTGCGGTTCGGGTGCGCACCACGGACGAGGCCATCTGCTTCACCGACCGGCTCCAGGGCGCCCAGTCACAGCGGCTGGAGTCGCAATCCGGGGACTTCGTCATCCTGCGCCGCGATGGGCTGATCGCGTACCAGCTCGCGGTGGCGGTTGACGACGCCGAACAAGGCGTGACCGACGTGGTGCGCGGCCTGGACCTGCTGCCGTCAACCGCGCGCCAGATCCATCTGCAGCGCCTGCTTGGCTTGCCCACGCAGACCTACGCCCATGTTCCGCTGGTCGAAAACACGGACGGCAGCAAGCTCAGCAAGGGCACCGGCGCAACGCCGATCCCGCTCGACAGGGCGCCGACGACGTTGCTTGCGACCCTCGCGGCGCTCCGCCAGCGGCCCCCGAAATCCTTGTCGGGCGCGCCGCTCCCGGCGATCTGGGATTGGGCGGTCGAACACTGGGACGCGAGGGCCCTGGCGGGTCAGCGAAATATTGCACTGCAGCACTATTGTTAGGCCGCAATTTCGGCTATCGTAGGCGCCGTCTCGCCGCGGCGTCCTGCTCGGACACCGCGGATTAATTTGACAAAACAATCCCTTGGATCCGTCGCCGAGACCTTGACTGAGAGCCTGATCTTGCCCGTATGAGCACAGCCCGAATCATCAAGAAGTACCCGAACCGGCGTCTGTACGATACCGAGGAGAGCCGCTACATCACGCTGGCCGACGTGAGGGATCTGGTTTTGAGCAAGGTCGAGTTCGTCGTCATCGACAAGAAGAGCGGCCACGACATCACGCGTACGATCCTGCTGCAGGTGATAGCCGAACAGGAACAGCATGGCGACGCGATCATGAGCGAGGATTTTCTGTCCCAGGTGATCCGCTCCTATGGCAAAGTCATGCCGGGATTCATGGCGAAGTACCTCGAACAGAGCATGAAGCTTTTCATGACCCAGCAGCAGAACCTGCGCGGCCAGGTCAAGCGGGTGGTCGGTGTCGATCCGATCGAGGCCGTCGCCGACGCCGCGCAGAAGAACTTCAATCGCTGGAAGGCGCTGCAGGACGAGGTGTTCCGGCGCTTTTCCGGGGGCAGCCGCGAGCGCGACTCGGGCGCCGGCAAATTGCCGGAAACGCGCAAGAAAGCCGGCTGAGGCAGACGTCAGAACGGGGAAAAAGAGGCCTTGACATCGGGGTACCCGATGCCCTATTTTGTGCACTGCAGCAGGGATTTGCTCCCCCGCCCCCTGCTGCGATTGCCTGAAGGAGTGTCTACTCCACGGCAGGCCCCCTGCGTAAGCGGGGGGCCTTTTTTTGTTCGGGAACCGTTGCCATTTGGGCCTGGCATATGACCGACAAAAGCATGCACGGACGAATCATCGAGAGTCGCTTCCGGGCCGCACCCTGGCTCAGGAACCGGCACCTGCAGACGATCTTTCCATCGTTACCGTTGCCGCGGGCGCCGCGGCCGCCGCTGACCCGTCGCACCCTCGATCTGCCGGACGGCGACGTCACGGTCGTGGACTGGGTGGCGGGCTCCGAGGAGGGAACGAACGATGAGCCGCTCCTGATCGTACTGCACGGGCTCGAGAGCTCGGCCGAATCGATGTACGCCCGGCAGCTCCTGCAGGCGGCCGCGGAGCACGGCTGGCACGCGGCGGTATTGCATTTCCGGGACTGCGGCGACTACCGCAACCGGCTGCCGCGTCGCTATCACGCCGGCGAGACGAACGATCTGCGCTATTTCCTGAGCAAGATCCGAACCGACGGTCACGACGGGCCGATCATGGCGGCGGGCTACTCCCTGGGCGGCAACGTGCTCCTGAAATACCTGGGCGAAGACGGCGCGGCGACACCGCTCGCAGCGGCCGCCGCGGTCTCGGTGCCGCTCAGTCTGCAGCAGTGTGCAGACGCTCTGACCGTTGGTTTTTCAAGGTTTTATCAGAGACACCTGCTAAACCGCATGAAGCAGGCGGTGACCCGGAAATTCGACCGCTACACGGCCGCTTTCGACTGGGATCGGGCCATGGGCGCGAGGACATTCGCCGATTTCGACGACGCGGTGACCGCGCCCTTGCACGGCTTCTCGGGCAAGGACGAGTACTACGAGAGATGCAGCTCGATCGGCTTCCTGCGCGGAGTCGACCGGCCGACGCTGATCATCAACGCGCGCGACGATCCGTTCATGAAGCCCGAGATGCTGCCCGGGCCCGAGGTCCTGTCGGACCAGATCACGCTGGAGATCAGCGAACAGGGCGGCCACGTCGGTTTCATTGCCGGCGGCACGCCGTGGAAACCGAGATTCTATCTGCCGAGCCGCATCATCGAGTTTCTGGATGAGCAGCTGAGCGTACCCGATACTGCGATGCACGCCCTGCCCGGAATGTGAGCCCCCGGCCGGCGCCTTAACCAAAGCCGCAGCGCAGCTCGCGATGAAGCCGTGCTCTAGCGGCCGAACTTGTCGCCGAAGAAGTCGCCCTCGTTCCAGCTCGGTCGCGCCCGCTGCTCTGCGATCGCATGCCCGATGCGCACGTTGGCGCGCGCAAACCGCACCGCGGAGTCCCAATCGATCGGACGACTCAGGTCGTCGCTCGGTTGATGATAGTGGGTCTTCAGATGTTCGCTGAACAGGGCCGCGCCGTCGATGCCGGGATCGGTCGAGGTGAAGCCCGGCACCAGAAAGACCGACGGCACACCCTGTTTCACGAACGAGTACTGATCGCTGCGGATGAACAGAACCTCCTCCGGCACCGGATCCGGCGCCAACACGAATGCCTCGTCCACGACGACGTCCGCGATGACGGCTTCGAGGGACGAATGCTCGGAGCCGAAGGCGATCACGTCGGCGACCGGATAGAGCAACAGCGGCATATCCAGGTTGACGTTCGCCACCAACGAATCGCCCGGCACGGTCGGATAGTTTGCGAAGAAGTCGGAGCCGACCAGCCCGCGCTCCTCGCCCGTCAACGCGATGAACAGTATCGAGCGTCGCGGCGGCATCGGCATGGCTCTGAATGCCCGCGCCGCCTCGATCAGCAGCGCGACACCCATAGCGTTGTCGTACATGCCGTTGTAGATCGTGTCGCCGTTGATCGGCACACCGGTGCCCACGTGATCCAGATGGGCGCTGTAGACCACGTACTCGCCGGCCAGCGCCGGATCGCTGCCGCGCAGCATGCCGATGACGTTCGGGCTCGACACCGTCTCGTGGTCAGTACGGCGCGCTAGCGTGACCTCGATGCCGAGCGGTGTCGATAACGGCGTGCCGGCATCCGCGGCATCGAGCGCGTCCTCGAAGCTGATCGGCGCACTGCCGAACAGATCCTCGGCGGCGGGCACATTCAATACCGCGGCGCCTTGCAGCTGTGGGAAAAAATTAGCGACGTTGCCCGACAGGTTGATCCACGACATGCCGGGGCGGACGCCCGCATTCTCCGACACGCGTTTCCAGCTGTAGCGGCGCTGATCCACCCTCGAGCGCAACGACAGCGCGCCAACGGCGCCGCGCGTGACGGCCTGCTCCGCTTTGGTCAGGCGCGACGAATAATAGGCGCGCTCGTTGTGAGGGAAGCTGTCCGGTGCGCCACCGAAGATGGCGACGACCTTGCCGGACACGTCCACTCCCTGATAGTCCGAATAGTCGAGCTCCGGTGCGTGTATGCCGAAGCCGGCGAAGACCACCTCTGCGCGAATCTCCGTCTGCGAGCGAATTGCATCGCCACGCATCACGAAGTCCTCCTGCCAGCGCAGCGATCCGTCGCCGGTGTCCTGGTGATAAACGACCGTCGCCGAATCGACCTCGATGCGGTTCGCAAGCATCGGCACCTGCTGGTACCACCCGTCGTCGCCGGCCGCTTCGAGGCCGATCTCTGCGAACTGCCGCGCGACGTAGGCTGCCGCCTCGTCGTACTGTGGCGTGCCGGTCATGCGGCCCAAGAGCGCATCGTCGGCCAAGAACCTCAAATGCGATTCGATGCCCTCGCGCGCGATCGTCGCGAGCCCGGATTCGACCGGATCCGGCACCGCCGAAGGGTCCGGCGCGTCGGCTTGGTCGCCGCCGCCGCAGGCGCTCACGAGGCTCGCCCCGAGCAAGGCGCACAAAAGTCGGGTCGTGGTCATCGATGGGGCTTCCTGAGTGGGCTCGAAGCGCGCAAGTCTAGCAGCAATTGCGATCACATAAGTCCGGTGCGCGACTGGCTAAAGGATTGATTTCATTGGCGCACCTGGCGTGCAAGGCCGAGTTTCGGATAATTTTGCTAACCTACCTGTCCAAAACAACTAGAACAAATCCGACGGCTGTCTGTCGTGCCGACAGAGCCGTTTCCAGGAGCGAGCTATGGATACAGCGTGGATACAGGTCTTCATTCTGACCGTCAGCGAGTGCGTGGCGCCCGCCGGCAAGACGATCTGTCAGGAACGGGAATTGCAGATGCGGTTCGTCGACAGGGCCGCCTGTGAGCTCGCGATGGAGCACATCCTGTGGCTCGCCGACGGCGCGTCGGACGTCATCATCAACAAGGCGGAGACGCGCTGTGCAGCCTCTGCCGTGGAGCGGCCCGTCTACGCTTCGTTCGATGCCGTCAAGGAATCCGCGGATGCTGCCTACGCCTGGCAGGCCCCAGGAGGTCAGACGGCGTCACAGGACTTTACCCAGAAGGCACATCGAGAGCGTCTCGCAAGCCTACCCACCTGCGAGGACGCGGGCGGCGAAGCGCCGTGCAAGATCGGCGAAATCATCATCGAGGGAGCCGACGAGCAGCGCGCCGAAATTTGGCGCTCGAACCGATAGGCCACCACGCCGGTCGCCCGCCGCGCGATTACGCGGCGTCGACTTCTTTCATCGAGAGACGGACCCGGCCCTGACGGTCGACTTCGAGCACCTTGACACGCACCTCGTCCCCTTCGGCCAGCTTGTCGCTGACCTTTTCCACGCGCTCGTTGGAAATCTGCGAGATGTGGACAAGGCCGTCTTTGCCCGGGAGGATCGTCACGAACGCGCCGAAGTCCATCAGGCGGGCCACCTTACCGGTGTAGACGCGCCCGACCTCGACGTCCGCCGTGATGAGCTCAATGCGGCGCCGGGCCTCTTTGCCGGAGGCCGCGTCGACTGACGCAATGCGCACGGTGCCGTCCTGTTCGATGTCGATGGTCGCGCCCGTCTCCTCGGTCATCGCCCGTATGACCGCTCCGCCCTTGCCGATGACGTCGCGGATCTTCTCCGGGTCGATCTTGAACGACATGATCGTCGGCGCCCACTCCGACATTTCCTTACGCGGCTCTGCGATCGCTTTGTTCATCTCGCCCAAAATGTACAGGCGGGCATCCCTGGCTTGCTCGAGCGCGGCGCTCATGATCTCACGGGTGATACCCTGAATCTTGATGTCCATCTGCAGGGCGGTTAGCCCCTGATCCGTGCCGGCCACCTTGAAGTCCATGTCGCCCAGATGGTCCTCGTCACCGAGGATGTCGGTCAGCACGGCAAACTGATCCCCCTCTTTGACCAAGCCCATGGCGACACCCGCCACCGGCGCTTTGGTCGGCACGCCGGCGTCCATCAGCGCAAGGCTCGTGCCGCATACCGACGCCATCGAGCTCGATCCGTTGGATTCGGTGATCTCGGACACCACCCGAATGACGTACGGGAAGTCCTCGTCGGTCGGCATCACCGCCGCAATGCCGCGCTTGGCGAGCTTGCCGTGGCCGATCTCCCGCCGCTTGGGCGAGCCGATGAAGCCGGTCTCACCGACGCAATACGGCGGGAAATTGTAGTGCAGCATGAACGGCTCTTTGCGCTCGCCTTCTATGGCATCGATGATCTGCGCGTCGCGGCCGGTGCCTAGCGTCGTCACCACGATGGCCTGGGTCTCGCCGCGCGTGAACAACGCCGAGCCGTGCGCCCGCGGCAGGACGCCGACTTTGACGTCGATCGTCCGAACCGTCTTGTGGTCTCGGCCGTCGATGCGCGGCTCGCCGGCCAAGACGCGGCTGCGCACGATGCCCTTTTCGAGCTTCGACAGCGCGCCGCGGACCTCTTCCTCGGGCCACGGTGCCTCGTCGCCGCCAATGAGCGTTTCGACGGCGGCCGATTTTGCCGCAGCGACGGCCGCTTGGCGTTCGAGCTTGTCCGTAATCTGATACGCGGCCATCAGGCTCTTGTGCGCCGCCTCGGCCACCGCCGCTTCGAGCGCCTCGTCGACCGCGGGTGCTGGCCAATCCCAAGCCGGCTTGCCTGCCTCGGCGGCCAGCTCCTCGATGGCCTTGATCGCCATCTGCATCTCTTCGTAGCCCAGCATGACCGCGCCGAGCATGACCTCTTCCGAGAGGCGGTCGGCCTGCGATTCGACCATCAGGACGGCGTCCTTGGTGCCGGCGACGACGAGGTCCAGATCCGACTTCTGCAGCGCCGCCACGCCGGGATTCAGCACGTACTGGCCGTTGACGTAGCCGACTCGCGCCGCGCCGATTGGTCCGGCGAACGGCATGCCGGAGATGGCGAGCGCCGCCGACGCGCCGATCAGCGCCGGAATGTCCGGATCGACGTCCGGATTCAGCGACACCACCGTCGCAATCACCTGTACCTCGTTCCTGAAGCCTTTCGGAAACAACGGGCGCAGCGGGCGATCGATCAATCGCGATGTCAAGGTCTCTTTTTCGCTCGGACGGCCTTCGCGTTTGAAGAAGCCGCCCGGTATCTTGCCGGCCGCGTAGGTCTTCTCCTGGTAGTTCACCGTCAACGGAAAGAAATCTCGGCCCGGATCGGCCGTCTTGCGGCCCACGGCGGTCACGAGCACGACCGTCTCTGCCATATCGACCAGGACGGCACCATCTGCCTGGCGAGCGATGCCGCCGGTTTGGAGGGTTACCTTGTGTTCCCCGTATTGGAACGTTTTCTCAACTATATTCACTATTAGTCTCTTGAATCTTGTGTACGCAACGCATCGGTCGCAAACCCGTTTCAGGGCCGACTGCGCGATTCGTGCATTGCTATGGCGCCGACGCTATCTATCGGCGGAGGCCGAGCCGTGATATCAGCTCGCGGTACCGGCCCTGGTCCTTGTCTTTGAGGTAGTCGAGCAACTTGCGCCGCTTGTTTACCATCTTCAAGAGACCCTGCCGGGAATGATGATCTTTCTTGTGGTCGGCGAAGTGCTCGGTCAGCTCCGAGATTCGCTTGGTCAGCAATGCTACCTGAACCTCAGGTGAGCCGGTGTCTGCCTCTCCGCGGGCAAACTCCTCGATGATGCTGCTTTTGGCTTCACTGGACAGTGACATTTCTCAATACTCTCTAATCTCGTCTTTTGGCCCTTTTTTGGAAGCGCGCTATTCTAGCGGTTCCCTCAGCCGAGTCATAGCCTAAATCACGCCCCTCTCGAGGCCTTTGCCGCCCGCCGTCGGCCGACAATCGAACACACGACGCGGCGCCAAGGTGCCCGAGGCGTCGCGCTCCCCGATGCCGAGAAAGCGGCGGTCATCGCCGTATACCCGGACCAGACCGGCCTCGCGCGGCGCCACCCGGACGGTCTGGCCGCTGCGAAACCGGTCGTCCGCGGGCGCAGACAGCGTCACCTCGGGCCAGCCGAGCAGGGCCGCATCCACCGGCAGTAGCGCCGCGCGCAGCCCTTCCGGGCC
This sequence comes from Woeseiaceae bacterium, assembly GCA_041579335.1. GTDB lineage: Bacteria > Pseudomonadota > Gammaproteobacteria > Steroidobacterales > Woeseiaceae > JBFGFX01. Next base: position 15,807 of record JBFGFX010000027.1, read on the forward strand.
GGCCGCGGCGAGCCGCTTCGCCCGCTCCAGGTCCACCATGTCCGCGGCCTGGAAATCGCCCACGGCCTCGCGGTGCAGGCTCGCCGTGAAGGCGACGGTGCCGGCCGCCTTGGCAATGTCTTCGACCAGCGTCCGCACGTACGTGCCCTTCGAGCAGCGCACCCGAAATACGAGTCGCCGTCCGTGTGCCTCGAGCAAGGTCAGCTCGTCGATGCGCACCGTGCGTGGCCGCCGTTCGACCACCTGCCCCTGCCGGGCCATCTCGTACAGGCGTTTGCCGTCCTTCTTGAGCGCCGAATACATCGGCGGCACCTGCTCGATCTCGCCGCGGAAGCGATCGAGGATCGGTTCCCAACCGGCGGCATCCAGCGCCGGGATCGCCGCCGAGGCGATCACGCTGCCGTCGGCGTCGCCGGTGTCGGTCGCCTCACCCAGTCGCGCCGTGACCCGGTAACGCTTGTCGGCATCCAGCAGGTACGCGCACACTTTCGTCGCCTCGCCGAAGCACAGCGGCAGCATGCCGGTCGCCGCCGGATCGAGGCTGCCCGTATGGCCCGCCTTCTTGGCGCCGAGCAGCCGCTTGACCGTCTGCAACGCCCGATTCGACGTTATCCCGGCGGGCTTGTTCAGCAGCAGCAGCCCGTCGATCCGCGCAGGCTGCCGCGATTTGATCTCGGCGGACATCCGCACTCATCCGTCGGCGTCGCTGCCCGCACCGGCTTGATCGATCAGCGAGCTGATCGCCGCGCCGTGCGCGCTGCTGTCATCGTGATAAAACCGCAGCTCGGGTACGCGGCGCACCTTGATGGCCGCACCGAGCTTGCTGCGCAGGAAACCGGCGGCCCGCGCGAGGCCGGCCAGCGCAACCTCCGGATCGTCGTCCGGGTTCATCTGGCTGAAGTAGACCTTGGCAACGCCGAGATCCCGTGACAACTCGATCGCGGTCAGCGACACGCCCGCCAGAGCGGGATCTTTGCTTTCGAAACGCACCAACTCGTTCAACGTCCGCAGCATCTGCGAACTCAATCGCTGGTTGCGCGAGAATTCCCTGGGCATTGTCCGATATCGTCACCGTCGCCGACTAATCGATCGTACGAGCAACCTCGATGCGCTCGTAGCACTCGATCTGGTCGCCGACTTTTACGTCGTTGTAGTTCTTGACGCCGATGCCGCACTCCGTGCCGGATCGCACCTCGTTGACGTCGTCCTTGAAACGCCTCAGCGACTCGAGCTCGCCTTCGTAGATCACGACGTTATCGCGCAGGACCCGAATCGGGTTTGCGCGCTTGACGAAGCCCTCGGTCACCATGCAGCCGGCGATGTTGCCGAGTTTCGGTGACGAGAACACTTCCTTGACCTCGGCGATTCCGATGATGCTCTCGCGGATCTCCGGCGAAAGGAGCCCGCTGAGCGCGGCCTTAACGTCGTCGATTGCCTCGTAGATGATGCTGTAGTAACGGATGTCGACGCCGGATTCCTTGATTGCCGCGCGCGCAGCCCCGTCCGCGCGAACGTTGAATCCGATGATGACTGCCTTCGAAGCCGCCGCGAGCACCGCGTCGGACTCCGTAATGCCGCCCACGCCCGAGCTGACGACCTTCACCTTGACCTCGTCGGTGGACAGTTTCTCGAGGGCATCGCGGAGCGCCTCGGCGCTGCCGTGCACGTCGGCTTTGATGACCAGCGGCACGTCCTTGCCCCCGCCTTCGGTCATCTGAGAGAACATCTCTTCGAGCTTCGACGCCTGCTGCTGCGCGAGCTTCGACTCGCGCGCTTTGCTCTGTCGGAATTCCGCCGCCTCGCGCGCTTTGCGTTCGTTCTTGACGACCAGGAAGTCATCGCCTGCGTTCGGCGTTTTCGACAGGCCGAGCACGACGACGGGCGTCGACGGCCCTGCCTCCGCAACCGATTGTTGATTCTCGTCGAACATGTTGCGGATGCGGCCGTACTCTTCACCCGCGATGATCATGTCGCCCTGCTTGAGGGTGCCGACCTGTACCAGGAGGGTCGCCACGGCGCCGCGGCCTTTCTCAAGGCTCGACTCGATGACCAAGCCCCGCGCCGGCCCGTCGGCGATGGCTTTCAGGTCCATGACGTCGGCCTGTAGCAGGATGGCGTCGAGCAGCGCGTCGATCCCTTCGCCGGTCGTCGCGGACACGTTGACGAACAAATGATCGCCTCCCCACTCCTCCGAGATAATTTCGTGCGCAGACAATTCGTTCTTGACGCGCTCGACGTCGGCATTCTCTTTGTCGATCTTGTTGATGGCGACGACCAGCGGCACTTTGGCGGCCCGGGCGTGCTGAATCGCCTCGATCGTCTGCGGCTTGACGCCGTCGTCGGCCGCCACGACCAGAATCACGATGTCGGTGGCCTGCGCGCCGCGCGCCCGCATGGCGGTGAATGCCGCGTGGCCCGGCGTATCGAGGAACGTGATCATGCCTTTGTCCGTTTTCACGTGGTAGGCGCCGATGTGCTGCGTAATGCCGCCCGCCTCGTCGGCCACGACCTTGGTGCGACGGATGTAATCCAGTAGCGACGTCTTGCCATGGTCCACGTGTCCCATGATCGTCACCACCGGCGCCCGCGGCACCTCCTCACCGGTCGGCTGCTCATCCGCCAGCAGATCGGCGTCGATGTCGGTACCGGACACCGGCTTCGGCGTGTGACCGAGCTCCTCGACGACGAGCACCGCCGTGTCCTGATCGATCACCTGGTTGATCGTGACCATCGCGCCCATGTTGAACAGCGCTTTGACGACTTCGTTGCCCTTGACCGCCATCCGCTGCGCCAGCTCCGAGACCGCAATGCTCTCGGGAATCTCGACCTCGCGCACGACCGGCGCCGTAGGTCTCTCGAAACCGTGCTGGGAATCGGTGCTGATCGAAACCGGGCGACGGCGCATCGGCGTCTTGCGTTTGCGGCGCCCGCTCTTGTCGCCGGCGACGTGCAGCTCTTTGCGGCCGTAGCGCGTTTCGTGGGTCTTGGCCTTCTTCTTGTCCTTTTCCTTGCCGCGCCGTTCACGCGCCTCGGCTTCGGCGCGTTCCTGGCGCGCTTTCTCCTCCGCCGCGGCCGCGGCAGCGCGCTCGGCCTCTTCGCGTGCCGCCGATTCCGCCTGCATTTTCGCCTGCTCTTCGCGTTCTCGCTCCTCCGCTTCGAGCCGGGCCGCCTCGGCCTTCTCCGCGCGGATGCGCTCCTGCTCGGCTTGCTCGGCCTCGATCCGCTCGCGTTCCTCCTGGCGCTGTTTATCGAGCGCTTCCTGCTCCTTTTGCGCCTGCTCCTCCAGCACGTCGCGCTTGATGTAGGTGCGCTTGCGGCGGACCTCGACGTTGACCGTGCGCGAACGCCCCTGGGCGCCCGACAGTCGCAGCTCAGATTGCGACTTGCGCTTGAGCGTGATGCGGCGCGGCGCGGCCGGCGTGCCGGTGGCGTCTTTCTGACCGTGACTACGGCGCAGGTGCGTGAGCAGCTCGAGCTTCGCGTCCTCGCTGATCGTGTCTTCGGAGCCGGTGACTTTGATGCCGGCCTCATCGAGCTGCGACAGCAGCTTGTCCACCGGGACCTTCAGAACCTCCGCGAATTGTGCAACGGTCACGTCAGCCATTTAGAAACTCCACATCCGTCATTAGGCCTGTTGTTCGGCCTCGAACCAGTGCGCGCGTGCTTTCATGATCAGCGCAGCCGCCTCGTCCGCGTCCATCTCGTTGATCTCCAGCAGATCGTCCGTAGCCAGCTCGGCAAGGTCTTCGCGGGTCACTACGCCTTCGCTCGCGAGCTTGAATGCGAGCCCTTTGTCCATGCCCTCGAGGCTCAGCAGGTCCTCTGCGGGTTCTGCCTCGTCGATCTTCTCCTCCTGCACGATCGCCTGCGTCAGCAGTACGTCTCGGGCTCGGTTGCGCAGCTCGTCCACGATTTCTTCGTCGAACTCCTCGATCTCCAAGAGCTCCGACTGCGGCACATACGCCACCTCTTCGATCGTCGAGAAACCCTCCTGCACGAGGATCAACGCGACCTCCTCGTCCACGTCGAGCTGCCGCGAGAACAGCTCGATCAGCTCGCGCATCTCGGTCTCGCTCTTCTGCTCGGCGTCGGTTTCGGTCATCACGTTCAGCTCCCAGCCGGAGAGCTCGCTCGCGAGGCGAATGTTCTGGCCGCCGCGGCCGATGGCCTGGGACAGCTTGTCTTCCTCGACCGCGATATCCATGCTGTGGGCGTCTTCGTCGACCACAATCGACACGACTTCCGCCGGTGACATCGCGTTCACGACGAACTGGGCCGGATTCTCGTCCCAAAGAATGATGTCGACGCGCTCGCCGGCGAGCTCGTTCGAGACGGCCTGAACCCGCGAGCCGCGCATGCCCACGCAGGCGCCGACCGGATCGATACGAGCGTCATTGCTCTTGACCGCGATTTTCGCCCGCAGCCCGGGATCGCGCGCGGCACCGAGGATCTCGATCAGGCCCTGGCCCACTTCGGGAACCTCGATCTTGAACAGCTCGATCAGGAACTCGGGCGACGTACGCGTCATGAACAGCTGCGGTCCGCGTGGCTCCGAGCGGACCTCGGTCAACAGCGCCTTCATGCGATCCTGCGGCCGCACCGGCTCGCGCGGTACCATCTGGTCCCGCG
>JBFGFX010000028.1:0-20318 GCA_041579335.1 Woeseiaceae bacterium
CGGCTCGAACGTCACTTCGCCGATCTGCAATATTATCCAGCTGGCGACCGCGTACGCGGCAACGACGGGATAGACACGACGACGCGTCAATTCCGCGGATAACGCCGACCACGAGAAACGAGGATGTTTCTTCAAAACGGTGACAGTGAGGTGTAAATAGTCAACAACTCACAGTCTACTACGCAGCTGGCGACAGAATCGCGGTAGACAACCATCGGAATATACGTATGTGAGCCCGCGATACGTTATCGGCATGTACCCGCTGCCCACCGCCAGTTACTTGTATAAAGCATGAGGATTGTCCTAACGTGTGCCCCTGGATCGGCAACAGCAAGGCGTCGAAGCACCGTACGAACGTGCACGAGGTTATCGACGCATTGGCCTGACGGACGAGCAGTCAGTGTCGATCTGATCCCATAGCCAGCCGGAGGAATCGCGATGCTTCGAAAACTACACCACAGCGCTTATCGCTGCCGCGACTCGGAGGAAACCCGCCAATTCTATGAGGATTTTCTGGGCCTGCGCCTGGCCGGATCGCTGCAAATCAACGAAACCAAAACGGGCCGCGAAACCTCGGTGCTACACACTTTCTACGAAATGGAGGACGGTTCCTATCTGGCATTCTTCGAAGACCCCGAGACACCTTTCGAGTTCAAGCAACAGCGGGATTTTGATCTCCACATCGCACTCGAAGTCGAGCCGTCGGTCCTGCAGCCGATGCTCGAGAAGGGCCGCGCCGAGGGCTTCGAAACGCGCGGGATAGCCGATCACGATTTTATTCATTCGATCTATTTTCGCGATCCCAACGGATATGTGATCGAATTGACTGCGCGAATGCCCAATCACGATCGTGCAATGGATCCCACGACGAACGAAGCGCGCGCCATCCTCGACCGGTGGCAGGCGAGCAAGGGCGCGCCGAGTGTCAGGCGGGTAACGCCGGCTCGATGATCGAAACGATTGCCTGCGGGTTGGATCGCCGTATCTGCACGACGGCCAGTGATTCCAGTTCCGGTAGCTCAGCCCAACGAATTAGCGTCTCCCGAGTTGGACACGACGCTAATGAGCGCGGCGGCGACCCCGCCAGCGCTCTACTGGTACGCCGACGACGAGCCAGGCCAAGCGAGCGGCACGCGCTTCCAAGCCACCGCGAGGGCAAACCCCAGTGTCAGGTGAGTGACGCCCCATAGTATCGACGTGATCGCGACTCCCGCGAGTGACGGGAAGAACGAAATTGCCATCCCGATGGCCAGGGCGACGTTTTGGAATGCCACCTCGATGGCCACGGCACGACGGTCCGCGGCCGCAAGCCTGGTCAGCCTCGCAAGTCCCCATCCGAGTGCTACCGCAACGGTGAACGTGAGTATCACCGGAGGGATGCCTAGCTTGGAGAATCTGGCGAGCACCTCGATGTTGCCGCCGATCAGTATAGCCACCACCATTGCGAACACGAGGCCCGCGATGCGGCGCGTCCAAACGCGGATGTCGCCGGCGGTAGCGGGATGCTTGGCGCGAATGAGCATGCCTGCCATGACCGGGACGATCAGCATGATCAACAACGCCATGACGACGCGCTGAGGATCGACGGCGATCTCTCGGAGCACTGACCTCGTGTCGGGATTCATGGAGGCCCAGAACGCAAACAGCAACGGCGTGAGGACGATGCTGAAGAGCGTGGAGATCGCCGTCATGCTGACCGACGTCGCCGTATTGCCTTTCGCTATGCTGGTGAGATAGTTCGACAGGGCGCCACCCGGGCAGCACGTCACGAGCAGCAGCCCCAGTGCGATGCTGGATGTGGCGGCCAGGAAGGCTCCGACCCCGAAGGCCACGGCGGGCAGGATGACAAACTGAGCCAGTAGTCCGATGGCTGGCGCCTTGGGACTCTTGAGAACTCGGCGCAACTGCTCCCAAGTCAAGTCGAGCGCGACCGCGAATACGAGAAACCCGACCATGACCGCCACGGCCAGGCCCATCTTCGGGCTGAAAGAGAAGTGCGCTTGATCGATCGCCTCCACGCTCGGAGTATAGAGGCGCCCATGGTGACGGTCCAAGGAGTGGAAACCGACCCCTGCAATCACAAAGCGTCGCTCGGCCTGGTCGACAGCGACCAACGCCGGCCGATCAGCCCGTTGCGGCATCCTCGGCAGCCGCCTAAAGTTGGGGGCGACCGAAGCACACCTACGACAGCTCGGGAGGACGACATGGCGGAAGCGACGTTTGGTGCGAGCGACTACGCTGGGACGGGACCTGAGAACTACCAGAAGTACTTCGTACCCGTCATCGGCGCGCCGATGGCCGCCGACCTCATCGAGGCGGCATCCCTGCGACCGGGTGAACGCGTTCTCGATGTGGCGTGCGGCACGGGCGTTGTCACCCGCCTCGCCGCGAAGGAGGTCGGCAACAGCGGTGCGGTTGCCGGGCTGGATGTGAACCCGGGCATGCTCGCCGTTGCTCGCGCGGCGACCTCCAAAGACCTGGCCGTCGACTGGCATGCGAGCAGCGCCGAGGACATCGCGCTTCCGGATGATTCGTTCGACGTCGTGCTGTGTCAGATGGGCCTGCAGTTCATTCCCAACAGACGCCAGGTGCTCGAGGAAATTCGACGAGTGCTGAAGCCAGGTGGTCGCATCGTGATGAACCTGCCCGGACCGATACCCAAGATGTTTGCGCAGCTCGCAGATGGCCTCGCGCGGCACATTGATTCCAATTGTGCCGGGTTCGTGAACGTAGTCTTCTCAGTCTACGACTCCGATGAGGTACGTGATCTCTTGACCGGCGCCGGTTTCCAAAACGTCCAGGTCGATCGAACGAAAATAAGGCTTCGTCTTCCCGAAGCGGAGGCGTTTCTCTGGCAATACATCCACAGCACCCCGCTTGCCGGGTTGGTTGGAGAGGCGACGGAACCACAGCGCGCGAACCTGGCCAACGAAATCAAGTAACGGTGGCAGGAGTTCATCGTCGATGGCGTTTTGTATCTCGACGTCCAAGTAACCACCGCCCGCGCGAACTGAGCGGCTTGGCCGGGGTAGTCTGCACTTGATCGTGGACAGAACCCGGCGCGAGAAAAGCTGCAGCCACGGCCCACACCATGATCGGGTTGAGACGCATGGTCACCCCCGTTCTTGTTCTTCGTCACTAGCTTAGCAGCTCGCGCGGCGCGGTCCGTCGAACTAGTCGAGAATCAAGAGTGCTATGACGAGGTGGTCGAACCGTCGCTGATCTCGGGGCGCGTCGGCCGGGCGCTCGCCAGGCTCGTCGGTCACAAGCCCTTCGGGCGTCCACTCGAAGATCCAACTCAGAGTGACGACCGGAACGAATCCGATCGCGAGAGCGATGACAATCGTCCGGGCGACGGATCCGGGCACGTCGAACATCGGAAACAGCGTCTCGACGATCTGCACGAGCAGCCACGCGCCCGCGAGATAGGCGATGGACACTCGAATGACGTTGCGTCGTTTAAGATCGTCGTACAGAGACACGTGAGCTCGCTCCGCTGCTCACGACATGATACCCCTTGCGCTCTGCTGAACGTCTGGCGCTACAGCGATTTTCGACGGTTGAACTTCTGCAGACCGAAAAGCCCGAAGGCCATCAGCAGGAGCGTGCCGGGCTCGGGGAGCGGCAGCGGCGCCGGCACGAAAGTTTGCTGCTGGAACGCGGCGCCGACGATGTCGAACTGATCGATGCCCAACGTCAGCGTGCTGCGGCTGTCGAAGAAGCCGCCGAGATGGGCGCGGCCGCCGATGGATGCCGCGAGATAGAAGACGTCTCCGGCGTTTCCGCTTACCGTCAGGCTCTGGCTCAGCTGGCCGGCATCGACCGGGTCGTTGCCGATATCGAAGGCCGCTTCCTGGTAGTTCTGCAGACCGGCGAAGTCGACCACCGTGTTGCCGAATTGTGATCCGTTAAGCCTGAGGCAGCTCGTAATGGAGCCCGCCTCATTGAAGACCCCGAGCCCGGAAAATAAATTGTAGATGTTGCAGTTTTCGGGGTCGAAAACGTCACCCGCCATCTGGAACGCCATGAACAGGGCATCCATCGTGCCGCGCGGGTTTTCGCTGGTCGGAGCGGTCTGGCCGCTCTGCGCGAACGTCAGCGTGCCGTCGATCGTGACCTGACCGTCCGCAAGGAATTCGTAGCGCTGCAAACCGAGCGCAGCGACCGTGAAGCGCATCGGCCCCTCCGTGAAGGCATAGGCACACTGATCGCGGAGGCGAAGGAGTTCCCTGTGTATCCCGCGCTGGCGGCTGCCTGGGTGCCCAGCGTCGGCCCGAGAATCTGTGTCGTTACGGTTCCGGCGGCGGCCAGGTCGGAGTCGCTGTCGCGTTCGATGCTGGGGTCGCCGCCGACGCAGGACGTCGGCCCGCTGCATTCGCGGAGGTTATTCTGAACGAACAAGCCGGCGTCGAACGGTATCGCCGACGAGATTTCGGATTGCAGCAGCGCGATACTGGCGACTGCCGCAAGCTGAATGAGAGACGGCGTTCTGCTGGCCATGACGATCTCCTGATCGACCCTGCCGGCAGCGCGCCTGCGTTTTCTCGGCGACTCTGCCGGAAAGGAGTGCGTTCGCCAGTGATAGCTGCAAGTAACGTGCCGCACGCAGAATCACCGTGTTTTCATTGGCTTGGTGAGCCCTGCCGGGAACGCGAGCAGACATCTGTAAAGAAATCTGACAAGCCTTAGGGAACCTGCCGTCGTCCCCGGCCGGTCCGGCTCGCCCCTTAGCCCCTGTGCGCTAGCAGCCGGCCGTACTCGATCTTGAGGCAGCGGTCCATGATCACTTCGATACCGGCGTCGCGGGCTTTCTTCGCCGCGGACTCGTCGTACAGATCGAGCTGGAACCACAGGAACCGTATCCCTTTGGCGTCTTTCTGCTCGATCACTTCATCGACGACCGCCGGCAGCGCGTCGGCGCGGCGGAACACGTCGACCAGGTCGATCGATCCCGGCGCATCCTCAAGGCGCGCAGAGACCGGTACGCCGAGGATCTCCGCGTCGGCGGCGACCGGATTCACCGGAATCACCCGAAAGCCGTTGTGCTGCATGTATTGCATGACGCGGTGGCTGTGCCGCATGGGATTCGGGCTGGCGCCGATGATGGCAATCGTCGTGGTGTTGTGAAACATCCGGACGATGTCTCGATCTTGGTAGGTTTCTCGAGCCACTACCTTGGTATCTGTATTCGTCGCGCCGTCACGATCGGACTCAAAGCGCGTCGAAAAACGCTTCCTGCTGGCGGCGCTGCGCGGCCGTCGGCATTGCTCCGGTCGCCGCGGCCATGTTGTCGGTGACGTGATGGACTTTGGTCATGCCCGGGATTGCCGCCGTCACGGCGTCGTGCGATAGCGCATATTTCAGCAGGAATTGGCCCCAGCTGTCGCAGTCGAACTCTGCCGCCCACGGCGGCAGATCGTGTCCGGCGAGCTTGGAGAACACGCCGCCGCCGCCGAACGGCCGGTTGATCAGCACCGCCATGCCGCGATCCGCCGCCAGGGGTAGGAGACGGTCGGCCGCGCTGCGCTGGTCGGCAAGCGAGTAATTGATCTGCAGGAAATCCAGCTCGTGGTTCTTCAGTATCCGCTCGAGCTCCTCGTACTGGCGCTCGCGCGAAGTCGTGATGCCGGTGTACCGCACCCGGCCCTCTTCCTTCAACTCCTGCATCATCGGGATCGCCGTTTCCCAATCGATGAGATTGTGGCACTGCATGAGATCGATGACCGGGAACTTGAGCAGTCGGAACGAGCGCTCGAAGCGTTCGGCGATCGCGGCGCGGCCTTTCCGGTCGACCTTAGTGGCCATGAACAGCTCGTCGGCCAAGTCCAGCTCTTCGATCAGGTCCCCCAGCACCGTTTCGGACGATCGATAGCCGGGCGCGGTGTCGATGACCGTGCCGCCGAGTCGGTGAAACTGCTCGAGCGATTCACGCAGCGGTTCACGTGCGGCCGGATCGTCACCCACACCGTAGCGATTCGTGCCGATGCCTACGATCGGGATTTCCTCACCTGACGACGGAATCGCCCGACGCAGCAATGGCTGCTCGGCTCGGATGTGCCCGCCGAGCGCCAGGAGCGCACCTGCGCTCAAGCTGCCGGCCGTGAACTCGCGTCTAGAGATGGGCACCGAGATAGTCTCCTTCCGTACTTGAGGGCGAGATGCCCGTGGAGCGGAAGAATAACAGCGAATCGGCATCGAGTCCGCCTTTGCGCTAGCAAGCCGAAACGGCGCCGCCGCCGGGATTCTCTTGGCGCGTCGCTACGATTATCATGACCGGTCTGCGTGAATCTGGACGACGCCGATGCCGGGTCTGTATTTCGAGGAATTCGCCGTAGGGCAAACGTTCGACCACCCGATCCGGAGGACGATCACGGAAGCCGATAACGTGTGGTTCAGCGCGCTGACCCACAACCCGGCGCCGCTGCACCTCGACGCGGAGTACTGCAAAGGCACCGAGTTCGGCGAGCCCGTGGTGAATAGCTGTTTGACGCTCGCCTTCATGGTCGGCATCTCGGTCGGCGACACGACGATGGGAACGACCGTCGCCAATCTAGGCTGGGACGAAGTACGCTTCCCGAAACCGCTGTTTCACGGCGATACGATTCGCATTCAGACCGAAGTCAGGGAGCTGCGTGACAGCAGGTCGCGACCCGACAACGGCATCGTCGTTTTCGAGCATCGCGCTTACAACCAGCATGACGAGCTGGTCGGTATCTGCAAGCGGTCTGCGCTGATGCACCGGAAGCCGCAGTGAGTCGCAGCTACCTATTCGTCCCCGGAGACAGCGACAAGAAGCTGCAGAAAGCAGCCGAGTCCGAGGCGGATGCGCTCATCGTCGATTTGGAGGATTCGGTAGCCGCGGGCGCGCGGCCGAAAGCGCGCGAGACCGTGGCCGCGTTTCTCGAAGACTCGATCCGGCCAGAACGCTGGGTACGGGTCAATCCGCCACCGCTCGAGGATTGCCGAGCGGACCTCGAAGCCGTGATGGCGGCAGCGCCGGAAGGCATCGTTCTGCCGAAGACGGCCGGCGCCGCCGACGTCCGGACCTTGTCCGGCTTGCTGGACGCACTGGAGCGGACGCACGGCATCACGGCGGGACGGACGCGTGTTCTTCCGATCGTCACCGAGCATCCGGCGGCGCTGTTCCGGCTGCACGAGTACGCCGGCGCATCGTCGCGCCTTGCCGCGCTGACCTGGGGTGCGGAAGACTTGAGCGCGGCCGTCGGCGCGACGGCCAACAAAGACGGCTCCGGCGACTGGCTGGCGCCCTACCAGCTGGTGCGCTCGCTCACCCTGTTTGCGGCCGCAGCGGCGTCCGTGCAGGCCATCGATACGGTGTACACGGATTTCCGAGATTCCGCGGGGCTCGGGCGATACGCCGATCGAGCCCGGCGGGACGGCTTTTCGGGGATGCTCGCGATCCATCCGGCCCAGGTCGCGATCATCAATGAGGCTTTCGTGCCGACCGCAGCGGAAATCGAGCGCGCGAGACGCATCGTCGCGTTGTTCACCGAGCACGCAGACGCCGGCGTGTTACAGCTCGACGGCGAGATGATCGACCGACCGCATCTGTTGCAGGCGCAGAGAATACTCGACGTTGCCGCGCGCTCCGGCGCGGGTTAACGTCGGAACCGAGCATCGTCGCAGACGCGGAGTACGCAATGAGCACAGTTCACAGAGTTGATCCGAAATGGGCCGAACGCGCTTGGTTGGACAAGGCCGCCTATCAAAGGATGTACGAGCGTTCACTCGGCGATGAGGAGAGCTTTTGGGCCGAGCAGGCAAAGCGCATCGACTGGATCACTCCGTTCACCAAGGTGAAGGACGTCTCGTTCGCAAAAGACGATCTGCACATACGCTGGTTTTACGACGGCACGCTCAACGCCTGTTACAACTGCGTCGACCGGCATCTCGAGGACAAAGCCGACGACGTCGCCATCATTTGGGAAGGCGACGATCCCGCTCGCGATCTCTCGATCACGTATCGCGAGCTGCACGAACGTGTCTGCCGTTTTGCCAACGCTCTCAAAGCGTTGGGCGCGAAGAAAGGGGACCGCGTGACGATCTACATGCCGATGATTCCCGAGGCGGCGGTCGCCATACTGGCCTGCGCTCGCATCGGCGCCATCCACAGCGTCGTCTTCGGCGGCTTCTCGCCGGACGCGCTCGCGGGGCGGATCCACGACTGCGAGTCGAGCATCGTCATCACGGCGGACGAGGGCGTGCGGGGCGGCAAAAAGATACCGCTGAAAAGAAACGTGGACGAAGCCGCCAAGAACGCTCAGGTCGAGACGCTCAAGAAAGTGCTCGTGGTGCGCAACACCGGCGGTGACATCGATTGGGTCGACGGTCGCGATGCCTGGCTCAACGAGCTCGAAGCCCAGGTCGAGTCCGACTGTCCGTGCGAGGAGATGGCCGCCGAGGATCCGCTGTTTATCTTGTACACGTCCGGGTCGACCGGCAAGCCGAAGGGCGTGCTACACACTACCGGCGGTTATCTCGTGTACGCGTCGCTGACCCATCACTACGTGTTCGACTATCATCCCGGCGACGTGTACTGGTGCACGGCGGACGTCGGCTGGGTTACCGGGCACTCCTACATCGTCTACGGCCCGCTGGCGAACGGCGCGATCACGCTCATGTTCGAGGGCGTGCCGAACTATCCGGACGCCTCGCGATTCTGGCAGGTGTGCGATAAGCACGGCGTCAACATCTGCTACACGGCCCCCACGGCGATCCGCGCCCTGATGCGCGAAGGCGACGAACCCGTGAAGCGCACCTCCCGGAAATCGCTGCGGCTCTTGGGCACCGTCGGCGAACCGATCAATCCCGAGGCCTGGGAATGGTATTACCGAGTCGTCGGCGAAGCCCGCTGTCCGATCGTCGACACCTGGTGGCAGACCGAGACCGGCGGGATACTCATCAGCCCCCTTCCCGGCGCGACCGATCTGAAACCCGGATCGGCCACCAAGCCGCTATTCGGCATCAAACCCGCAATCGTCGATGCCGAGGGTTCGGTGCTCGAAGGCGCTGCCGAAGGGAATCTCGTCATCACCGGCAGCTGGCCGGGACAGATGCGCACGGTCTACGGCGATCACCAGCGTTTCGTCGACACCTATTTCTCGACCTTCGAGGGCTGGTACACGACCGGCGACGGCGCACGCCGCGACGAGGACGGCGACTATTGGATCACGGGACGCGTCGACGACGTCCTTAACGTGTCGGGCCATCGCATGGGCACCGCCGAAATCGAGAGCGCGTTGGTGGCGCACCACGACGTCGCCGAAGCCGCGGTCGTCGGCTATCCGCACGACATCAAAGGGCAGGGCATCTACGCCTACGTCACCTTGATGGAGGGCGTCAATGCCTCCGACGAGCTGCTCCGTGAGCTTACCCAGTGGGTGCGCAAGGAAATCGGCCCGATAGCGACGCCCGATCTCATCCAATGGGCTCCGGGGCTGCCGAAGACCCGCTCGGGCAAGATCATGCGCCGCATCCTGCGCAAGGTCGCAGCGAACGACTACGGGCAGCTGGGCGATACTTCAACGCTCGCGGACCCGTCGGTGGTCGACGACCTCATTGCGAACCGCAAGAATCGATGAGTTGAGTGACGCGTCGCGTGTGATCAGCTTCAGGCGCGATCGGGGCAAAGCCCCTCCTACGCTTCGTTTTCGGCTGCCTCGACCTCGACGGGCTCCTCGATGGTGATCGATTCGTCCGCCGTCTCGTCGTTCGCGACCGGCGCGACGTCGATCTTCTGTGTGTCGCCGAGCGCCCGCTCGAGCCGCTTGAAGTCCGCGATTTGCTTCTCGTAGAGGCGCACGAAGTCCTCGGAGAACTGCTGCGGCAGCGACGCGGTGCCCGGCTGCGTGATGATCGGGTACAGGTCGCAGTAGAGCTCCCAGTATTTGAGTCGATTCAGCGCGCTCAAGAACGGTTTGCGGTCGAGCGTCTTGTCGAAGCTGTCTTTCAACTCGTCCGGCTCGAACCGGTCCAAGAACTCGCCGAACGCCTTGATCATGCCGCCGATGACCGCGTCGTGATGGAACTTCAGGTCGCGGCAGACCTCGTTGACGCTGTCGAGTGGTCCCAGATACTCGCCTTCTTTGCCGACCAATAGCTGCTTCAGCGAGTCGTTGGTGCTTTCCGAGAGCTTCAGCGGATTGTTGTGTCGGGGCATGACTGTCGTCTGATCCAGCCGGAACATGCTCTTGACGTTCGATCGGCAAACCAGCAGGTCGGTGATGCCCCTGACGAACGCGTTCAGGACTTGGCCGGCGTTCGTCATCACTTCGACAGGATCGACGGACGGATGAATGTCCGCTCGGCTGATGCCCATCGCATTGAGGAATACGTCGAACAATTCTGTCGACGGCTTCACCGCCGCGTCGACCTCGAGCCGGGCCGGATTGGCAGCGCTCGGCTTGGGCGTCTCCGGCGATGCCGGCTGCACCGGGGTGGCGGTGCCGAACAGCGCAGCCTGAAACTCCTCGTCGCCGGTAATCGCCTCCTCGTCGAGCAGCAACATGCTCGAACGGATGTGGTCCTCCGGGACGAGTTGTTCGATATGATCCGGCACCACGGTCGGCGGCGGATCGGGTGGCATCTCCAGGTCTTCGCCCTCGTCAAGGTGCACGAGCATCTCGAAGTCGCCCATGCGCAGCTGGTCGCCGTCGAACAGACGCCGCGGGTTGCCCTTGCCGAGCGGTTCGTCCGCGCCGTTCACGTACACGCCGTTGCTGCTGACGTCGGCCAGGTAGTAGGCGCCGCTCTGGAAGTCGATGGTCGCGTGGTTGCCCGAGATGAACCGGTCCGGATCCGGGAGTATCCAGTCGTTCTGCAGCGAGCGGCCGATAGTACCGCCGTTCTCGCGGAACTCGCGCACATAGTCCTCGCCGAGAATCTCCTTGTGCTCACTGATTATCTCTAGCCTTAACGCCATCTGCGCGTTCACCTGTCCAGCAATAGGCCGACGGTTCCCTGGCCGCGGTCCGGGAGAATAGTGCCGGGTTCGTGGCGTCCGGCGCTGCCAAACAGTTCACATAAATCAATGAGATCGGCGTCACTGGGCGCCGAATCGTACCATCGGGACCATATAAGGAATGAGGTGCGGGGCGGCCGATCCGCGGTGCGGGGCGCCGATTTTCGGTACACTAACGCGCCCGCGGCGCGGGAGGCCGCTCGGACCGACAATGACAGCCAAAACCGTCTACAAGATCGTCTTCATGAATCAAGGGCAGGTCTACGAGGTCTACGCCAAAAGCGTCGGACACGGGTCGCTGTTCGGCTTCGTCGAAGTCGGCGAGCTGGTGTTCGGCGAACGTTCGACGGTGGTGGTCGATCCTTCCGAAGAGAAGATCAAGAGCGAGTTCGACGGTGTCAAACGAACCTACCTGCCGATGCACTCGATCGTTCGAATCGACGAGGTCGAGAAGCAGGGAGCGAGCAAGATCTCAAAGCTCAAGGGCGGTAACGTCGCGCAATTCCCGGTGCCGATGTACACGCCGGGGGGCGGTTCGAAGGAATCCTGAAAATTCGGAAACGCTCCTGGTAGAATCGCGGCTCACCCCAAGAAGCGCCGCCAGGATCCGACACGCTTGTCCTCACCCGCGACCGACACTCCCGCCGATTCCGACAGACGGATGATGGAGTTACCGGGCCAAGCCGCGCTGTCCGAATTTCGACTGAGTAAGCTACTTGCGGCACTGCGCGAGCGCGAGCCACGTATCGATTCGATCGCCGCCCGGTTCGTCTATTTCATCGACCTCGCAGGTCCGCTGGACGCGGCAGAGCAACGACGCCTGGAGGCACTGCTCTTGTCCGGCGAAGCGAGCGCACGATTCGCGGCGGACGCACGCACTGTCGTCGTCGTGCCGCGGCCCGGCACGATCTCGCCCTGGTCCAGCAAAGCGACCGACATCGCCCACGCGTGCGGCTTCGATGCCGTCGCGCGCATCGAACGCGGCACGAGCTACGCCCTGGCGTCCCGCGAGCCGCTAAGTGACGCGGCGCTGCGCGCGGCCGGCGGCGCGTTGATCGATCGCATGACCGAGATGCTAATGCTCGACAGTCGCAACGTGGAGCGCCTGTTCGCCGAGCACGCGCCGGCGCCGCTCAAGCGAATTCCGTTGCTCGAGCAAGGGTGCGATGCACTGTGTACGGCCAATGACGAGCTCGGGCTCGCACTGTCGGACGACGAGATCGACTACCTGACCAAGAATTATCTCGAGCTCGAGCGCGATCCGACCGACGTGGAGCTGATGATGTTCGCGCAGGCGAATTCGGAACACTGTCGGCACAAGATTTTTCGGGCCGACTGGGTCATCGACGGCGAACCGCAGTCGGAGCAGCTGTTCGGCATGATCAGGCGGACCACGGAAGCCAACGGCGAGGGCGTGCTGTCCGCGTACTCGGACAACGCGGCAGTGATCGAGGGCCACACGGGCAGGCGGCTCATGGCGGCACCCCGCAGCCGCCGCTTCGAGTACAGCGAGGAACCGATCCACATCGTGATGAAGGTGGAAACGCACAACCACCCGACCGCGATCTCGCCCTTTCCGGGTGCCGCCACCGGGTCCGGCGGCGAGATCCGCGACGAAGGAGCGACCGGCCTGGGCGCCAAGCCCAAGGCGGGATTGACCGGGTTCTCGGTCTCGCACCTGCGCATTCCCGGCTGCCCGCAGCCCTGGGAGCAGCCGATCGGCCACCCGGATCGCATGGCGACGCCGCTCGAAATCATGCTCGAGGGACCGATCGGCGCGGCGGCGTTCAACAACGAGTTCGGCCGTCCGAACCTGCTCGGCTATTTTCGCACCTTCGAGAGTCGCCCGGCCGGCTTGCCCGCAAACGAGACGCGCGGCTATCACAAGCCGATCATGATCGCGGGCGGCCTAGGCAACGTGCGCGCCGAGCACGCCTGCAAACGGGACGTGCCCGAGGGCGCGAACATCGTCGTGATCGGGGGGCCCGCAATGCTCATCGGACTCGGCGGTGGCGCCGCGTCGAGTCTCGCGAGCGGCAGCAGTCAAGAGGAACTCGACTTCGCGTCCGTGCAGCGCGGTAATCCGGAAATGCAGCGGCGCGCCCAGGAAGTCATCGACCGCTGCTGGTCGATGGGCGAGCACAACCCGATTCTGCTGATCCACGACGTGGGCGCCGGCGGCCTGTCGAACGCCGTGCCGGAGGCGGTCGATCACTCCAAGCACGGTGCCCGTATCGAGCTGCGCGCGGTGCCCAATGCAGAGCCCGGCATGTCGCCCATGGGAATCTGGTGCAACGAGGCGCAGGAACGCTACGTGCTCGTCATCGACGAGGACCGCCTCGCGGACTTCGGGAGGCTGTGCGAGCGCGAGCGCTGCCCGTGCGCGGTGATCGGCACGCTGACGGCAGACGGTCAGCTGCTCGTCAGCGATGCGGAGTTGCAAGATGCCGCCGTCGATATCTCCATGGACATGCTGCTGGGCAAGCCGCCGAAGATGACGCGGCGGGTGTCGCGAGTCCTGCGCGATGCGACGACGCTCGATCTCGACGGCATCGACTTGCGGGAGGCCGTGTTCCGGGTGCTCGAATTCCCGGCGGTCGCCGACAAGTCGTTCCTGATTCATATCGGCGATCGCACGGTCGGCGGATTGAGCGTCCGCGATCAGCTCGTCGGGCCGTGGCAGGTGCCGGTGAGCGACGTCGCCATCACGGCGAGCGGTTTCGAGGCGACCTGCGGCGAGGCGATGGCGATCGGCGAGCGCACGCCGCTCGCGGTGCTCGACGCGCCGGCCTCCGGGCGGATGGCGGTCGGCGAGGCCGTGACCAACATCGCTGCCGCCTCGATCGGTGACATTCGCAACATCCGCCTGTCTGCCAACTGGATGGCTGCGGCGGGGCATCCGGGCGAAGACGCGAACCTGTTCGACACCGTGCGAGCCGTCGCGCCGGGGCTGTGCGAGGAGCTGGGCATCGCTATCCCGGTCGGCAAAGACTCGCTGTCGATGCGCGCGCACTGGCGTGACCAGCACGGCGAGCACGACGTCGTTGCGCCGGTGTCGCTGATCGTATCGGCGTTCGCACCGGTCGACGACGTGCGACGTCACCTGACGCCGGAGCTTCGCCGGATCGAGGAGCCGAGCTGCCTGCTGCTCTTGGATCTGGGCGAGGGCGCGAATCGTCTCGGCGGCTCCTGTCTTGCGCAGGTCTACGGCTTGGAGGGCGGCGCCGTGCCGGACCTCGACAGGCCCGACCGGCTCGAGAGCTTCGTCGCCGCGATTCAGCGGCTGCTGAGCGAGGGCCTGCTGCTCGCCTATCACGACCGGTCCGACGGCGGCCTGCTCGCCTGCGTTTGCGAGATGATGTTCGCCGGTCGACTCGGCGCATCCCTCAAGCTCGCAGGCTCGGCTGCGGATCTGCTCGCGCAGCTCTTCAACGAGGAGCTCGGCGCGGTCATCCAGGTTGCGCGGAGCCGACTGGCCCGTGTGACGTCGATACTCGAAGACTGCGGCGCCGGCTGGGTGGAGGTCGGCCGGGTCGAACGCGGCGACGAGCTATCGATCTACAACGACGACGAGCTCGTGCTACGCCTCGAGCGGAGCCGGCTGCAGCTTACCTGGTCGGCAATCTCACATCGTATGCAGTCGCTGCGCGACAATCCCGACACGGCGCGGGAGGAATACGAACGCATTACCGATGGCGAAGATCCCGGTCTCAATGTCCATCTCACCTTCGATCCCGCAGAGGACCCTGCAGCGGCACTCGTGGGTGGCGCCAAACCTCGCGTCGCGATCCTGCGGGAGCAAGGCGTCAACAGTCAATACGAGATGGCGGCAGCCTTCATGCGCGCCGGCTTCGACACGTACGACGTGCACATGAGCGATCTCAAAGACGGCAGCGACAGGCTCGATCACTATCAGGGGATCGTCGCCTGCGGCGGGTTTTCCTTCGGCGACGTGCTCGGCGCTGGCGGCGGCTGGGCAAAGTCGATCCTCTTCAGCGCACGACTTCGCGAGCAGTTCGCGGAGTTCTTCGCGCGCGGCGACCGCTTCGCGCTCGGTGTCTGCAACGGCTGCCAGATGCTGTCGCATCTCAAGTCACTGATTCCTGGTGCCGATCACTGGCCGAGGTTCCTCAAAAACCGCTCCGAGCAGTTCGAAGCGAGATTGAGCCTGGTCGAGATCGTCAGCAGCCCGTCACTATTCATGACCGACATGGACGGTTGCCGGCTGCCGATCGCCACCTCGCACGGCGAGGGTCGCGCCGAATTCGCGAACAACGCGTCTCGGTCGCTGGCCGAGCCGCTGATAGCGCTGCGCTACGTCGATCACTACGGCGCGGTCGCGAGCCGTTATCCGGCCAACCCGAATGGCTCCGTCGACGGCATTTGCGGGCTGACCACGACCGACGGGCGGGTGACGATCATGATGCCGCACCCGGAACGGGTCGCGCGTACGGTGCAGCATTCGTGGCACCCCGACGGCTGGGCCGACGATGGGCCCTGGATGCGCATGTTCCGCAACGCCCGCGTCGCGCTCGGCTAAGGGCACCCGCGGACGTTACAGCGTCGTGTCGGCGGCCTCGCGCGCATCGGCGAGCCGCTTGATCAGCACGCTGTGCTCGTGCTCGCCGTGACCGCTGCGGACGTAGAGCTCGGCCGCCTTGCAGACCGCCCGCAGCTGGCGGTTGCGCCGGTAGACGTGCAGCAACACGCGGCCGACGGCGTCTCGATCGTCGGCGCGTTCGACTGCGGCCTCGGCGGCCTCGAGCGCCGTGCGGATGTCATCATCGCTCACCCGAGCGTGCGGGACCGTCGCCGACGGCGACGGCCTTAGACTGCCGTCGCCGCGCGGTATCTGATTGAGAAGATGACCGATCAGATCGCTGGAGGTGACGATGCCGACGAGTGTCCGATCCGGCTCCACGATCGGCAGCGAATGAAAACCGCCGACGGACAGCTTGATGGCGGCGTCGCGCAGGTTGGCGTCGAAACGGAGCACCAGGGGAGCGCGTTCCATGATGTGTTTCACCGCCGCGTCCGTGCCGTCGGCGCCGCCGTCGAGCAGGTACAGCTTGAGCAGATCGGACGACGACACGATGCCGACGAGGATCCCGGCTTCGACGACCGGCAGATGATGGATCGCGCCTGCGGCCAGCATGTCGCGCGCGCGCGCCGCCGGTTCATCGGGCCCGATCGTGGCCGGATGGGTGGTCATGATTCGGCATATCGGCACATCGCGCATGCAGCGGCTCCGAACGGGATCGTGGCCCGGCATTATCGGCGATTCGCTGCCGCCGCCCTGTGAGCCAGCGCATACTTTGGCGAGGCGGGGCGGCGGCGATGCCGCCTACGCGTGCAACAGGCTGCCGACCAGGGCGTTGATGCGGCGGATGCCCTCGACGAGATACGTCTCCTCGAGCGCCGAGCTGAAGCGAAAATGCCGGGGCAGGCCGAAGCAGCTACCCGGCACCACCAGCGTGTCCTGCTCGGCGACGAGTCGATCGGCGAATCGCCGCGAATCGATCGGCAGGTCGTAGCGCACGATGCACATTGCCGAGGCCTGCGGCGGCACGACCGAATAGACGTCTTCCTGCGCGGCGAGCTCGCGCATGAGCACGTCGAAGCCCCTGTCGATCAGGCGTCGGGCGCGCGCCGTGAGCTTCGGCCGCACCGCGGGCGACAGCGCGATCTCGGTAAGCTCGTTGCCGAGCATCGTCGCGCTGATCGTCGCGTACTCGTGCCGCCGCCACAGCGCCGGCACCCAGTCGGCCGGCGCGACGATCCAGCCGGTGCGCAGTCCCGGCAGGCCGTAGGCCTTGGACATGCTGTTGATGGCGATCACGCGGTCGTACTGGCCCCAAAACGACGGCGTAGCGGGCGCTTCGCCGCGCTCGGTGCCGGCGTACACCTCGTCCGCGACGATCCACGCGCCGACTTTGTCGGCCGCCCTGATGATCGCGGTGCGCTCCGCCTCGTTCAGGATGTGCCCGGTCGGGTTGTGCGGATTAATAATCGACAGCAGTTTGGTGGCCGGCGTTACGCGCTGTTCGAGCTCGGCAAGATCGAGCGCCCAATCCTCGTCTTCGATCAACGACACCGTGTCGAGGTGGACGCCCCGGTTGATCGCGTTGCCCGATAGCTGCTGATAGCTTGGATGCATGGCGAGCACGGCGTCGCCGGCTTCCAGGAGCGTTGCGGCGACGAGGTGATTGGCTTCCGATGCGCCCACCGTCACCAAGACGTTGTCCGGATACGCGCCCGGATACAGTGCGGCAATCGTCTCGCGCAGCTCGGCCTTGCCGCGCACCTCGGGATAGTCGAGCAGCGTTTCGCGGAGCGCATCGGCCTCGATGCCGGCGATATCGAGCAGCTCACCGAGCGTCAGCGGATGCACGCCGCTCTCCGAGAAATTGTACGAAACGTCCTGCTCGTTGTCGGACAGGTAGTGCTCGAGCTCGAACGGCTGAAACATTGCGGGCCGGAGTGGCGTGGTGGTCAGGCGGATGGGCGCAGGCCGCCGTTGCCTTCCTGCACAAAGAAACGACGCACCTTGATGGCTCGGGTCAGCTTGCCGCGGCGGACGAAGCACTGATAGAACATGTCTTTCAGCACCTCCAGCAGTACGCCGGCCTGAGCGCGATTCAGCAACGGTATTCCCGTTTCATCGCTGTCGAAAATGACCTTCTTGATTGGTTCGAAGCTGTCATCGTCGATGCCGGCGATGTCCTGCGCGACCATGACCTCGTCAAACGCCCGCAGCTTGCCGCTGTCACCCATGGCGTCGAAGGCGCTCGCCGCCGCGCGCCGGCACATCGAAGCAAAAGCGTTGAATTGATTGGCCGAGTAGCAGGCGAGCGCTTCACGAAACAAGATCTCGGTCTCTTTGGGCAGGTAAGAGAACGCAAAACGTTCTTTCGGCCGCTCCAGCTCGAAGAAGTTCTGATACAGCTCGACAGTGGACTCGGCGTAGGCTTTGACGGCGAAGCGCAGGAACACCGGGGCCAGGCACGCATCGCACTGATACACGAGCCCGACGTGTTTCGGGCGTTTGTCGAGCAGCGGTGCGACTTCGGGGACCGACTGCGGCGACATGTGCGCGTAGACCCCGCAGTACGGACACTCGAGGCCGAATTGGTCCTCGGTGGGCTGCCTG
Organism: Woeseiaceae bacterium; assembly: GCA_041579335.1. GTDB lineage: Bacteria > Pseudomonadota > Gammaproteobacteria > Steroidobacterales > Woeseiaceae > JBFGFX01. The sequence goes on from JBFGFX010000028.1 coordinate 18,132, forward strand.
AGGCCGTGTTCCCGGTCGAGTATGATTGCCATCGCTTGTCTTATTATTGCCGCGCCGCTCGGCCGACCGAGCGGCAGGGGTTGTTCCAGTATATCCGCAGCCGCCGCCGCTCCTGCGGTTCGTTCAACATAATCACCGGCCGTCAGTCCCAGCGGCTGAGCGCCGCACGCGCCGCATCGTTGGCCGGCCGCGCAATGAGCGCATCCCTGGACAGCGCCACCTCGTAGATCGCGCCGTCGGCCATCGGGACGTAGGTCGCGGTGCCGTAATAGGCATCGACGCCGGGCATCAAGAGCGGAAACTGGCGCGCGACGGTCCAGACGTCCAAGAGCGGCTTCGGCGTCAGCGCGTGCACCGTGCGCGGCTGCTCACGTTCCTGGTCGACCTCGGCGTAGCGGCCACTCAGTCGCTCCAGTCGATAGATCGGCTCCAGGCCGAGTATCGTGGCCGGCGGCTTCCACGACACCAGCCGGGCATCGATCTGCCATTCGTCGCCCGTCAGCAGGAAGAACCGATCGCGCTGTCCCTCCATCATCAGGCGGGCGCGATACTCGTAAGGCGCGACGCGCGAAAACTCCACTCGGGTCACGAGCTGTTCCCCGGTCAAGCGCTGGTAGCCGAAGTAGCTCATCGTGAGCACCAGGAAGCCGCTCAAGACCGCGGCCGACAGCACGCAGCCCAAACCGGACGCGCTGGCGCGCACCGGCCTGCGACGCCTCGCGGATGCGACCGTGCGGCCGAACAGGTACAGCGTCATGAGTGACGCCAGCGCGGTAATGGTGAGCAGTGTCGTCATCAGGCGTCGAGCCGCTTGTATTTGATGCGGTGCGGTTGATCGGCCTCGCTGCCGAGCCTGCGCTTGCGGTCGTCCTCGTAGTCCGAGTAGTTGCCGGCAAAGAACGTCACCCGGCTCTCGCCTTCGAACGCCAGAATGTGAGTCGCGATCCGGTCGAGGAACCAGCGGTCGTGCGAGATGACGATCGCCGATCCCGGGAATTCCAGGAGCGCCTGTTCGAGGGCGCGCAGGGTCTCGACGTCGAGATCATTCGTCGGTTCGTCGAGCAGCAGCAGATTGCCGCCGGCACGGAGCGTCTTTGCGAGATGCACGCGGTTGCGCTCGCCGCCGGACAACAGCCCGATTTTCTTCTGCTGGTCGCTGCCGCGAAAATTGAAGCGACCGACGTACGCGCGCGACGGCGTCTGATATTTGTCGACCGTGATGACGTCCTGGCCGGCCGAGATCTCTTCCCAGACGGTCTTGGCGTCGTTCAAACTGTCGCGGGACTGATCGACGGCTGCGAGCTCGACGGTCTCGCCCAGCCGGATCGTGCCGGCATCCGGCGCCTCGGCGCCCGTGATCATCTTGAACAACGTCGTTTTGCCGGCACCGTTCGGGCCGATGATGCCCATGATGCCGCCGGGCGGCAGGGTAAAGGTCACGGAATCCATCAGCAGCTTGTCCCCAAACCCTTTCTTGAGGTCGGTGACTTCCAGGACGAGGTCGCCGAGCCGCGGTCCCGGCGGAATGTAGATCTCGTTGGTCTCGTTGCGCTTCTGGTACGCCGGGGACGCCAGTTCCTCGAACTGCTTCAGGCGCGCCTTCGACTTCGCTTGCCGGCCCTTCGGATTTTGCCGCACCCATTCCAGCTCGGCCTGCATGGCTTTCCGTCGCGCCTTTTCCGTCGCCTCCTCTTGCGTCAGCCGCTGCTCTTTCTGCTCGAGCCAGGAGGAGTAGTTACCCTGCCAGGGTATGCCGTGGCCGCGATCGAGCTCGAGGATCCAGCCCGCGACGTTGTCTAAGAAATAGCGGTCGTGGGTAACGGCGATCACCGTGCTCGGATACTCCTCCAGGAAACGTTCCAGCCAGGCGACCGACTCGGCATCCAGGTGGTTGGTCGGCTCGTCCAAAAGCAGCATGTCCGGTTCCGACAACAGCAGCCGGCAGAGCGCCACTCGCCGCCGTTCGCCGCCGGACAGCTTGCTCACGTCGGCATCCCAGGCCGGCAGGCGAAGCGCGTCGGCGGCGACAGAGAGCTTGCGGTCGATCTCCCAGCCGTTCGCCGTGTCAATGGCGTCCTGCAGCTTGCCCTGTTCTTCGAGTAATGCGTTCATGCGCTCGTCGTCCATCGGCTCTGCGAACTGCATACTGATCTCGTTGAATCGGTCCAGCAGCGCCTTGGTCTCGCC
>JBFGFX010000029.1:0-20244 GCA_041579335.1 Woeseiaceae bacterium
CCGCAGCATTTCCAGCTCGTGCTCGACGCACGGCAGTGCTTCCTCGTGCACCGCGAGACCGGCCTGCGCTGGCTCCTCGCGTCGACCGAGTGCGTGGCCGAATAGACGGTTATTGGCGCCGCTAGACATGCCGCCGGCGACTTGCGAGACTCGCCCGACAGCGCCACCTCCGAACTCAAAAGGAACGCCGATGCTGCGCACGCTCATCCTCGCCCTGTGCCTCACCCTCCTGGCGCAGGCCGCGGCTGCCCAGGACGGCTCGCCGACCCTCGAGCGGATCGCCGAGACCGGGGAATTCCGCATCGGTTTCGTGCCCGATGCGCCACCGATGTCGTTCCTCGACGCGAACGGCAACGCCATCGGCTATTCGATCGACCTCTGCCGTCAGATCGGCTCGTCGATCCGCAATCTGCTGGGACTCGAGAAGATCGACTTGACCTTCACGCCGCTGGTGTCGATGGAGGAGCGACTGAGCGCGGTGGAAGAGGCGCGAGTCGACATCGAGTGCGGCGCGACGACCGTGACCTTGTCGCGCCGCGAACGCGTCGACTTCACGCTGATGACCTTCATCACCGGCGGCGCCGTGCTGTCGCGCAACGCCCGGCCGATCAACACGATGAACGACATAGGCGGCAAACGGATCGCCGTGATCAGCGGCACGACGACCGAGGATGCGCTGCGCAGCTTCATGCAGGTCAACGAGGTCAAGATGAACCTCGAAATGATCCAGACCCACGATCAGGGCATGGAGCTCTTGCGCGCGCGGCGCGTCGACGGCTACGCGTCAGACCGCGCGATGCTGATCGGCCAGGTGTTCCGCAGCGCGGACGCGGACGACTACGCGCTGACGCAGAGCGTGTTCTCGTTCGAGCCCTACTCGCTGATGATCCGGCGCGGCGACACGGCGTTTCGCCTCGCCGCGGACCGCGCGCTCGCGTCTCTGTACCGGACCGCGCGTATCCGGCGCCTCTATCACAACTGGTTCGGCCGCTACGGCGAGCCGCTGTCGCCGATCGTCCAGGCGATGTACGAGTTTCAGGCGGTCGGCGAATAGCGCTGCCGGAACTTTCTGCGGCCACGGCGATCAATCGAACTCGATGACGGCGAATCGGCTTCCAGCCCTGCTCCTCTGCCTGTGCGGCGTGACGGCCGACGTGGCGGCGCAGGATACGTTCACGCCCGCTGCCTTCGGCGACGGCGAGAAATCCCTCGCGGCTCTGATCGAGTTTCCGGAGCTCCGCGGCGACGCGTCGGTGACCATATCGTGCATTACGGTCGTGACGGCCAAAGGCAAGCTCGACAAGCACGGCTGCTATCAGGTCAATCCGGGTGACGAGACCTTCATTGCGACGATCTACAAAGCGGCGAAGAAAGCGCGGCTTGAGCCGGCCACCTACGACGGCAAGACCACCACCGTCGTGTTCCAGTACCGCATCCAGTTCGTGCAGAAAGGCGAGGACCGCATCCTGAACTTCGCTGCGAACCCGGGCTACGAAGAGAACGTCGACGCCTACGGGGCCGATCACGTTGCGGCACAGCGGCTGATGGACAAAGAAAGGTGGCGGGATGCCTGCCCGAAGCAGGCCAGGTTCTTAGTATTCGCCAAAGCGAACGTCGATTACGACGGCACGCCGAGCTCGGCCAGCCTATCCCATGCCGACGGCATTCCGATCACGGCGAAGTGCCAGCAGGCGATCATCGAAAGTCTCTTGGCCAGCCGCTTCATCCCGGCGATGGCGGACGGCGAGCCGGTACCGTCGACCTTCGTCGAGCCGTTCGGCAACTAGCGTCGCGAGTCAACCGACCCTCGGCTTGCCGAGCTCCGGCGGCAAGATCGCTTCGATACGCTCCATCACGTCGAGGCGGTGGATCAGGTCGTTCGCGTAGTCCAGGCTGTCGGTCTCCAGCACCAGGACCTCGCCCATGTCGTAGGCCTCGATCCAGGCCTCGTACAGGCGTTCGAGCCGCTTGAGATAGCTCAAAGGGACGTCCTGCTCCATCGCCCTGCCCCGCAGCCTGATGCGCTTTCTGAGCGCGCGCATCGAGCAGCGAAGGTAGATCATCAGGTCCGGCGGCCGTATCGCATCGAGGATCGACTGATAGAACTCGTGATACGTCTCCCAGTCGCGTTCGTCGATCATCTTCATGTCTTTGAGCGCAGTCGCGAAGATCTCTGCATCCTCGAATATCGTGCGGTCGAGCACCACGACACCGGGCATGCGATCGAGCGCCTGGTGCAGGCGAAACTTGTTGCTCAAGAAATAGAGCTGCGAGTGGAACGCCCACCGCTTCATGTCGCGGTAGAAGTCCGGCAGATACGGATTGTCCTCGTTCGGCTCGTAGAACGGCTGGATGCCGTAGGTTCGGCTCAAGAATTCTACCAGGGTCGACTTGCCGGAACCCATGTTGCCGGCCACGGCGATGGTGCGCTTCATGGTCTCTCGCGTTGCAGCGCCTCATCCCGCATCGTAGACGATCTTACCGCCGACGATCGTCGTCAGCACCCGTACGTCCTTGATGCCGTCCGGATTCATCGTCAGTAGATTGTCGGACAAGACGACCATGTCGGCCAGCTTGCCGACGGTGATCGTGCCCTTCAAGTCTTCTTCGAACGCTGCGTAGGCCGTGTTCAACGTATAGGCTTTGATGGCTTCCGCGACGGTCAGCTTCTCCTGCGGGAACCAGCCGCCCTCCGGCTGCCCGCTGAGGGTCTTCCTCGTAACCGCCGCATACAGGCCCAGCATCGGATTGAGGTAGTAGCGCGACGCGTTGGTGCCGGGCGAGTCGGAGCCGAAGCTGACCACGGCGCCCGAGTCCCACAGGCGCCTGAATGCATAGGCGCCGCGCGAGCGCTCGCGTCCGATGCGCTCTTCCATCCAGCGCATGTCGTCCGAGGTATGGAACGGCTGCACCTCGGCGACGATCTTCATGCGCCCGCCGCGCTCGATGTCGCGGTCGGTCATCACCTGCGCGTGCACGAGCCGAAATCGCCGGTCTTTATCGCCGTTCTTCGCGATGATGCGCTCCAGCATGTCCATCAGATAGCCGTTCGCCTCGTCGCCGATGGCGTGCACCGTGAGCTGGATGCCGGCGGCGTCGGCTTGAAGCGCCAAACGCTCCAGGCGGCTTTGCATCAGTTCCGGGCTGTCCGGATGCCGCTCGAACGGAAACATGATGTCGCGCCAGATGCCGCGGCTCGCGGGGTTGTGCGTATACGGCTCGTAGAACCGCGCCGAGCTGTTGCCCATGATGCCGTCGATCCAGGCCTTGACCGCGCCGAATCGAAGCCACTCGTCGCCGAAGCCTACGCGGATGCCTAAGTCCGCGAGCGACTGCCATTTGTCGAGCGGCGGCCGGTAGCGGACGCGGGCGGTCATCAGGCCCTTCTCCTTAAGCTCGCGGTAGATGTCGACCTGGATCGGCGGCGAGGTCACGTCCGAGTAGCTCGTGATGCCGACCTCGCGCATCTGCCGCCACGCACGCAACGTTTCCTGGATGCGCTGCTCGCGCGACGGCGGCGGGACGATGTCGTCGAACAGGGCGCGCACGTTGTCGCGCACGAGCACGGTCGATTCGACCGCGCCCGACACCGGATTGAACAGCGCCCCGGTGGGTTCGCCGCGGCGATCCCGTTCGACCGCGATGCCGTCGGGATCGGCTCCGCCCGTGCCAATTCCGGCCGCTTCCAGCGCCGCGCTGTTCGCCAGGTACACCTTGCGGTCGAAGCGCCGTAGCAGGACCGGTCGATCGCCGGTGAAATCGTCGATCATGTCTTTGTTCGGCAGAAAGAAGTCGCCGTACAGATCGTCGGGATTGACTTCCCGGCCCGCCTCGGCGACGTCGCCCGCGGCCCAGGCCTCGTAGGCGGACCAGTCGCCGCCGGTAATCCAGGTGCCGGGCGCGTAGCGGTCGTCGACCTCGCGGATGCGAGCGACGAACGTCGGCTCGTCGGACACGTCCAGCAGGTTCAGGCCGTACAGCAGTCGGCCGGTGCTCGCAAAATGCACGTGATTATCGTTATAGCCGGGCGTGACCAACCTGCCCTCGAGGTCGATCACGCGCGTACCCGGGCCGATGTGGCTCGCGACCCCGGCGTTCGAGCCGACGAAGATGATCCTGTTACCGAGCGCCGCGACGGCCTCGGCACGGGGCAGGTCGTCGTCGACGGTCCAGATGACGCCGTTCCTGAGCACCAGATCGGCCTCCTGAGCCGCTGCGGTGACCGATGCCGCGACGATGTAGAGTGCGCCGAACCAGCGCCAGCACGTTCTCATTGGTGTCCCTCAGCCGAACGTCGCCGCAGATTTGAGCACAGCGCCGACGTGCATTCAATCGCACACCGTTGCGAAGCCGGTCAGTGCTCCTCGACGCTCCAATCGCAGCCGTCGCAGTGCGGCGAGATGCCGTCCGCCTCGAGCACCTCGAAGATCAGGTCGCGCCAGGTCTCGTTCGGCGTCCACACCGAGTTCATGTCGGCCTTCGCGGCGGCGACCGGCACGCCGTCGTGGATGACGCGATAAAGAAAGCTGAACGCGGACGCTCGGAAGTTGACCTGGCAGTGCAGCAACGTCTTCTTTTTTGGCGCCCGCTGCATCGCGCCGGAGAACAGGTAGAAGTCGGCGGCGGTCGGCGCGTCCCACTCCACCGGAATGTGCAGGTACTCCATGCCGAGATTCTTCACCGCCCTGTCCTCGTTCGGCAGCGAGTTCCGGTGGTCGCTGTAGGCGATGTAAACGATACGTTCGAAGCCTGCTTCCTCGAGCGCGGCGAGCTGCTCCTCGGTCGGCTGCCCGGAGCTCGAGAAGGTCGGCGAATACTCGCGGTAGTTGACGATCTCCTCGAGCGCCTCCTGGGCACAGACGCTCGAGGCAAGCAGCATGGCGCCGCAGTACAGGCTCGAGATCATGGGGTTTCGCGGCATGGCGCACCTTGCAATGGACGTCGAGGCAGCCGATTATCGGTGCATTCGGCGCGAATTGCACCGGCCCGCCGTCGTCGTGTTATGCCCATAGGTAATAGCCGAAACCGGCATCGACGACTACGGATGCCTGCCGGCGCGGCCGCCGTCTAAGCTCCTGATGGTTCAACCGAGCGGATGAAACGATGACGACAAACGACACGATCCTTGCCATTATCGAGCCGGACATCCATCCTCACGAGGTCGTCGAACGCGCCGCATGGCTCGCGCGCTTGAACGGCTGCGCGCTGGACTTGTTGCTGTGCGATCCGGATGTCGGCCCGCTGCGAGCCGGCTGGTATCTGTCCAACGAGGCCAAGGAGATCGGTGCAAAGATCGCCGCGGCGCAGACCGAGATGATCGAGGAAATGGCCGACAACGTCCGCGACACGGAGGTGGCGGTGACGACCGGCGTGCTCGAGGAGCGGCCCGTGGCGGAGGCGATACTGCACGAGGTCAACGAGCGAAGGCCCCGGTTTCTCGTCAAAGGCACGCACTATCACAGCGCCGCCGAGCGCGCGATCTTCGTGGACACCGATTGGCAGCTGATTCGGGCCTGCCCCTGCCCGCTCTATCTGGTCAAGCCCACAGACGTGCGCGACTCGCCTTTGATCGTCGCGGCGGTCGATCCGACCCACAGCCACGACAAGCCCGCCGCGCTCGACCAGGCCATCGTCGATGCGGCGCAGAATATCGCGACGCAGACGAACGGCGAGGTGCATCTATTGCACACCTATCACCGCCTGGCCGGCGTCGGCAGCGAGGCGACGCGGACGTTCAAGCCTATCGAGATACCGATCGATCAAGTGGACAAGCGCATCAAAGCGGAGCACCGGGAAAAGCTGGATGAGCTCGCGAAAGCGAACGGAATCGACGCCGCAAACGTCCATCAGCTGCCTGGCCGCGCGCGCGAGCTGGTGCCGATGTTCGCCCGCACCAAAGGCGCGGACATCGTCGTCATGGGTGCGCTGGCACGCTGGGGCTTGAAGCGCGCGATCATCGGCAGCACGGCCGAACGGGTGCTCGACCATCTGCATTGCGACGTGCTGATCGTCAGGCTGCAGGAGTCATGAGCCCGTCGAGGGCCGGCTACGAAGTGACGCCTTCGAGCATCAGCAGGAATGCGTACCTGAGCGCAATATCCTCGAGGCTCCGGTAACGGCCGGTCTTGCCGGTGTGCCCGGCCCGCATGTCGGTGTCGAGCAGCAGCAGGTTGTCGTCTGCTTTTAGGCGCCTGAGCTTCGCCACCCACTTCGCCGGCTCCCAATACTGCACCAGCGAATCGTTAAGACCCGTCGTCACGAGCAGGTGGGGATACGCCTGGCGCACGACGTTGTCGTAGGGCGAATACGACAGCATGTACTCGTACGCCTCCTGTTCCGCTGGATTGCCCCATTCGTCCCATTCGGCCGTCGTCAGCGGGATCGTCTCGTCGAGCATTGTCGTGACGACGTCGACAAACGGCACGTGTGTGGTGGCGCCACGGAACAGCTCCGGCGCCATGTTCAGGACCGCACCGATCAGCAGCCCGCCCGCGCTGCCGCCGCTCGCGTAGCAGTGCCGCGGCGACGTCACACCGGTGTCGATGAGATGTCGGGCGACGTCGATGAAATCGTGGAACGTATTGAGCTTGTTGAGCTGCCTGCCATCCAAGTACCAGCCACGCCCCATCTCTGCACCGCCGCGAACGTGCGCGATCGCATACACGAAGCCGCGATCCAGCAGACTGATGCGGTTCGCATCGAAGCCGGGCTCCATGCTGATGCCGTACGCGCCATAGCCGTAGAGCAGCAGCGGGCGGCGGCCATCTTCGCCCAGACCGAGGCGATACACCAGGGAGACGGGCACGGAGGCGCCGTCCCGGGCGGTAACGAAAATGCGCTCCGATGCGTAGTTCTCCGGGTCGAAGCCACCGCGCACCTCTTCGCGCTTGATGAGCGCGTGCTCGCGCGTGCGCAGGTCGACATCGTATGTCGACTGCGGCGTGGTCATCGACTCGTAGGTGTATCGCAGCACGCAACTGCGGTATTCGTAGTTGTCGTCCGGGTAGACCGTGTAAGCGGGCTCGTCGAATTCGAGCCGATACCGCTCGCCGCTCATCCGGTCGAGCACCTCTATTTGATCGAGGCCTCGTTCTACCGTGCTCATGACGACGTAATGCTCGAAGACCTCCATGCCGTCGATCAGCACCTCCAATCGATGACCGACGACCTCGGTCCAGGCGCTTTTGGACGTGTCATCGAGCGGCGCCTGCATGATCTTGAAATTCTCGGCGCCGTCGTTCGATAAGATGAAGAAGCGGTCCGCGCCATCGATGACGAAGTACTCGTGCTCGCGCTCGCGCGGCAGGAACAGCGACGGGCTCTCCTCCGGGCGATCGGCGAGAAGGTAACGCACCTCGGTCGAAAGCGTCGACATGCTCACGAGGAACAGATACTCGCCGGACAGGGACCGCTCCACGAACAGCCAATTCGTCTCGTCGTCTTCCTGATGGATGAGCGCGTCTATGCCGCCGCCGAGCACGTGGCGCAGGACCTGATAGTCGCGCTGCGTGTCCCTATCCTGCCGAACGTAGAGCAGCGTCCGGCTGTCGTTCGCCCACTCGAAATTGCAGCTGACGTCGGCGATTTCCTCGCTCAGCAGCTCGCCTTCGTCGAGATCGACGAAGCGCAGCGTGTAAAACCGGCGGCCTCGCGTATCGACACCGAAGGCCGCTTTACGATGGTCCGGCGCTACCGTGAAACCGCGCAGCGAGAAATACTCGTGACCCTTCGCGAGCGCGTTGACATCGAGCAATACCTGCTCGTCTGCATCGAGCGAGCCCGGTCTGCGGCAATAGACCGGGTACTCTTTGCCCGCCTCGTAGCGCTGGTAATAAAAGTAGTTTCCGTGCCGGTACGGCGGCGAGCTCTCATCGGCCGGCATGCGCGCCTTCATCTCCGCAAACAGCCGTTTCTTAAGGCCGCTAATCGGCGCCAGCATTCGCTCGGCGTACGCGTTTTCGGCCTCGAGGTAGCGAATGACAGTCGGATCGCCGCGCCGATTCAGCCAGAAGTAGTCGTCCGTCCTCGCGTGACCGTGCTGTACCAAGCGCTCTGGCCGACGCTCGGCGATCGGTGAGCTGACTGCCGGCCTACCGGATGTCGGCGCTGTCATGAAGCGATTATTCCTGCTATAACGCCCGCAACGTCCGGGCACGTTACTGAATCACAGGCGTGAATGCCACGACGAGTCTGCCGAACGAAGGGCCGCGCACGATGACCGAGGTTTCATTGAATGCAACCACGACGCGGGCGGCGGCGCTGGCCGCGCTGCTGATCGCTTCCGTACCGGCCGTCGCCACGGAGGGACGGACGCTCACGGACGTCCTGGCCGGCTGGGGCACGGACCTTACCGCCGTCGAGGTCAGCGCCGATACGCTGAAGCCGGGGCTGCACGTGCTTCGAGGCGCCGGTGGAGCGGTGGTCGCGTCGATCGGCGAAGACGGCGTGTTGATCGTCGACGATCAGTTCCCGGAGGTCGTGCCGAAACTCGCGGCGAAGATAGAAGAGCTCGGCGGCGGCCGCGTCGACTTCGTCATCAACACGCACTGGCACTTCGATCATGCCGATGGCAACCCCGTGTTGGGGGCGGCCGGCTCCTGGATCATCGCGCACAGCAACTCGCGGCGGCAGATGATGCGATCGACCCAGGTCACCTATGTCACCTACCACTACGAACAGCCGCCCTATCCCTCGGCCGGCCTGCCGGTCATCACGTTCGACGATTCGATGACGCTGCACTTCAACGGCCAACGGATCGACGTGTTGCACTTCGGACCCGCACACACGACCGGCGACGCGGCCGTGTTTTTCCGCGCCGACAACGTGGTTCACGTCGGCGACCTTCACAACGCGCGCTATCCCTACATCGACGCCGCCAACGGCGGCACGCTGGCCGGGCTGATCGCCGCCTGCCGCTCGATCGCCGAGGAGCTCGACGAGCGGTCGCTGATCGTATCGGGCCATGCCCCGGTCGTAACCTACGCCGTGTTTCAGGAGTACATCGCGATGCTGGAAACCGCTCATGAGCGGCTCCGGATACTCGTCTCGGACGGACGGTCGCTTGAGCAGATTCTCGCCGCCAAGCCGCTATCCGACTTCGACGCGCGCCGCAACGCCGATCCGACGCTATTCATCACGATGGCGTATCAGACGCTGACGCGTCCTTGAGACAGACGGTTCCGTGCCGTTAGCACTTCGGCGCCGGGTGCTTTTACGGGGGACGAGTGGCGACATCGACTGACAAGCACGGCGGCGACAAAGGTCACCTGATTCGCGCCATCGGCTTTTTCGGCGTCGCGGTCCTGGCACTCAACTCGGTCATCGGCGGTGGCATTTTCGGTCTCCCCGCCCGGGTCGTCGAGCGCGCCGGGCTGGCGAGCCCGTGGCTGTTTCTGATCGTCGGGCTCTTGGTCATCACGATCGTCTTGACGTTCGCCGAGCTCGCGAGCTATTTCCGCGAGTCGGGCGGCCCGGTGCTGTTCACGACCAAGGCTTTCGGCCCGTTCGTCGGCTTCGGCACCGGCTGGATCTACTACATCAGCCGCATCGCCGCGTTTGCCGCCAACTCGAACCTGTTGGCCGACTACCTCGGCTCGCTGTGGACCCCGGTGTCGAGCGGGCTCGGCAGAATCGTCGTCATCACGGCGGTCTGCGCAGGCCTCACCTGGGCGAATTACATCGGTGTCAAGGACGGCGTCAGGACGCTGTCGGTGCTGACGTTCCTGAAGCTTACGCCCATCATCATCCTGATACTCGTCGGCCTGCCCTACGTGTCGGCCGATGCCGTGGTCCCGGCCGAGCTGCCGGTCATCGACGATCTTGGCGGCACCGTGCTACTCATGATCTTCGCCTTCGTCGGCTTCGAGTCGACGACGATCGTCTCGGGCGAATCCAAGGATCCGCGCCGCTCACTGCCCAGCGCATTGGTGCGGACGACGATTTTCATCGGCGTGTTCTATTTCCTGGTCGTGCTCGTTTACGTCGCGGTGCTGCCGAACGTCGGCGACAGCCAGGGCACGCTCGTGACGATGGGCGAGTTCCTGCTTGGGCCGTTCGGCGGCATTGCGATCACGATCGCTGCGGTGTTCTCGATCAGCGGCAATTTGGGTGCGATCCTCTTGGCGGTACCCCGACTGACGTTTGCGCTCGCCGAGCAGCACATGCTGCCGAAGTGGTTCGGCGCCGTGCACGAGCGCTACGCGACGCCGGGCAACTCGATCCTCTTCCTCGGCGCGTTCAGCCTGATCCTCGCGCTGACCGGATCGTTCGTCTTCCTCGCGATTGCCAGCTCGCTGACCCGTCTCATCACCTACATCTTGAGCATCTGCGCCCTGCCGTTCATCCGCCGTGAAGCCGACCGCGAAGCCGGCGAGGATCGGGAACGCGTGTATCGGCTTAAAGGCGGCTATACGATTCCGGCTACGGCGCTCGTCGTGTCGGCCTGGATCGCAGCTCAGTCCGAGCTCGAGTCCTGGCTCCTGACGGGCGGGCTGTTGGCCTTCGGATTGATTTTGTTCGCGGTCGCGAGAGTCATGCGCAAGCCCACCGGTGATGGCACGTCGGATCGCAGCTGAAGCCGTTCCTAATGCCCTTGCTAGTCGCTGCCCAAAGCGCGCAGCGCCTCGATGCGCACCGCCTCGAATTCGTCGCCGGGATTCCAGCTCGGCATCTCATCGGCATTTGCGATCGCGAGGCCGGTCCGGAATCCGAGCTCGGCATCGGCGATCATGCCGTCGAAGTTCCAGCTATCGTCGTATTCGTCGCTCGGTTGGTGGTAGTTGGCGTTGGTGTAGTGATTGACCTGTTGCTTGCCCCAGCCCGCCGGCCGGTCGACGAACTCGGTGCCCGTATCCAAATACAGCGCTGGGACGCCGACCTTGGCGAAATTGAACTGATCCGAGCGGTAGAAATAACCGCGATCCGGGAACTGATCCGGTTTGACCACGCGCCCCTGCTCGGCGGCGATGGCCGTGACGATCGAGTCGAGCGACGATTTGCCGAGGCCGATGAACGTGACGTCGCGCGTATTCCCCCAGATGTTGCCGCCGTCGTAGTTGACGTTGGCCGCGATCTTACCGGGCGGGAAGGTGGGGTGCTCGGCGTAGAACTCCGAGCCGAGCAGGCCCTGCTCCTCGGCGCCGACTAGCGCGAACAGGATGGAGCGTCGCGGCGCTCGGGGCAGCGACAAAAACGCCTCGGCGATCACCATGACCTGGGAAACGCCCGACGCGTTATCCATCGCCCCGTTGTAGATCGTATCGCCGGCCTCGTTCGGCATGCCCACACCCAGATGATCGTGATGCGCCGTATAGACGACGACCTCGTCCGCCAGGTCGGGATCGCTGCCTCGCAGGAGGCCGAGGACGTTGGCGGTCGATACCCGCCGCGTGTCGACGTCGAGCGCGATCGAGGTCGTGACGCCGAGAGCCACGGGCTCGAAGTCCCGATTGTCGGCGGACTCGCGCAGTCGATCGAGATCGTAGCCGCCCATGGCAACGAGCTCCCGGGCGGCGGCTTCGGGGACCCAGGCGTTGAACACCGTTCGAGGCTCGTCGCCGGCCGGCAGCTCGAACCGCTCCCCGGTCCAGGAGGTCTGCACGACCTGAAACGGGTAGCCGGCGGACCGCGTCGTGTGAATGATGATGGCGCCGACGGCACCCTGGCGCGCAGCGCTCTCGATCTTGTAACCCCAGCGCCCGTACCAGAGCCGCGTGTCGCCCGCGAACAGGTCGGGGTCCCAGTCCGGGTCGTTGTTCATCATCAACAGGACCTTGCCGCGCAGATCGCGTCCCTTGTAATCGTCCCAGTCGTACTCCGGCGCTTGAATACCGTAGCCGACGAACACGACCTCGGCGTCGGCAGCCTCGGCCCGTTCAGCCTGGAGGCCGCTCCAGACGATGAACTCGTCCCACTGTCTCAAGGTGAGCGCGGTTTCGCCGGTACGGAACTCCCAGCTCGCCGGCTGATCCGCGGTCATGCCGACGAGATCGAACGGCTGCTGCCAGGTGCCGTCCGCGGCGCCGGGCTCTAAGCCCATGGCCGCCATGCGCTCCGCGAGATACCGGCGCGCGGCCGCGTCGCCGCGGCTGCCGGGACCGCGGCCCTCGTACCTGTCGTCCGCAATCTCGACGACGTACTCGCGCATCCGCTCCGCAGTGATCTTGGCAAGCGCGCGGGCGGCGGCCGTCTCTCGGGCTTCGAGCGACTCGTCGTGCACGCCGACCGGCGCTTCGGACTCCGCGCAACCGAGCAACCCCGACAGCATCAGGACACAGGCTTTTGAACGGACTGTCACGAACAGATACTTTCTAGGGGTCAGGCAAAGACTTCGTTGAGAAACAGCTGCATCGAGTCCCACGAGCGACGGTCTGCGGTCGCATCGTAAAGCATGCCCTGTGCCGGATCGTTCGCATTGGGATTGGTGAACGCGTGCATGCAGTTGCCGTAGGCGTTCAGCTGCCAGTCGGCGCCGAGGCGCTTCATTTCTTCGGCGAACGCGAGCAGCTCATCGGGCTTTGCCAGCGGATCCTGCCAGCCGTGCAGCACGAGCGCCTTTGCCTTCATCGCGTTGCCGTCCGTGTTGCCGGGTGAGCCGAGCAGCCCGTGGAAACTGACGACGCCTCTGAGATCCGCACCGGCGCGCGCCAGATCGAGGACGCACAGCCCACCGAAGCAGAAGCCGATCGCGGCGACGCGGCTCGAGTCGACGTCTTTGGTGCCGCGCAGCGTGTCGAGTGCGAGCTGCATCCGCCGCTGCAGCATCGGACGATCGTCCAAAAACGGCTGCATCAGAGCGGCGTTCTCTTCGGGGCCGCTGCCGGTTATCCCTTGGCCGTACAGGTCAAGCGCGAAACCGACGTAGCCGAGCTCGGCTAAGCGCTCGGCCTTACGGTCTTCGAACTCGGTGCGCCCCCCCCAGGCATGCGATACCAAGACACCGGGACGCGACCCGTGCACGGCCTCGTCCCACGCGATGTGCGCTTCCAGAACCGTGTTGCCGTCTTTGTACTCGAGCTGGCGTATCTGAATGCTCATCAGCGGGTCCCCGGATGACAGTGCTGATTCTATCCCGATTTCGGACGGTAACGTAGGCCCGGCGCGTGGCGCGCCGTCAGTCGCCCTGCGGCTTCTCGAATTCAGCCAGCCATGCTCGCGCAAGCTCCGTCGCTCTCGAGATGTCGACGGGCACCATGGAGCCGGCCGACGTTACCCGGTTGCGTCGGCCAACGTCGCTGCCGAGGCTTTCGGCGATGTAGAACCACTTGTACGCCTGCACTTTGCTTTCCGGCGCGCCTTCACCGGCAAAGTACATCGCCCCCAGGTTGTTCTGCGCAATGGCGTTACCCTGATTCGCGGCCAGCGTGTACCAGCGCATGGCCTCGATGTCGTCTTCCTCGACGCCTTCACCCAAATCGAACATCGCACCGAGATTGTTTTGCGCGTCCGCGTCGCCCTGCTCGGCCGCGCGGCGGTACCAGTCGATCGCCGCGGCGTTGTCCTCGGCGATGCCTTTACCGATGTCGTACAAAAGCGCGACCGCATACTGCGCCGCGGCGGAGCCGCTCTCGGCGGCCAGGCGATACCAGCGCATCGCCTCGGCGGGGTCGGGCTCCAGGCCCTCGCCATGCTCGTACATGATGCCGAGATTCACCTGCGCGCCGGTGTGCCCCTGTAGTGCGGCTTCCCTGTACCAGCGCAGCGCGAGCGCATTGCCCTCTTCGACGCCTTCCCCTGTGTCGTACATGACTGCCAGGTTGAACTGCGCCTTGACGTGGCCCCGGGAGGCGGCGAGCTCATACCATTGAATTGCCGCCCGGTCGTCGCGCGGGACGCCGTCGCCCTCGTCGTACATCAGCGCAATCGCGTATTGCGCGTCGGCGTCCTCGCTGGCTGCGGCGCGCTGGTACCATTCGAGTGCCTGACGATTGTCCTCTTCGACGCCGAGACCGACGTCGTACATGTAGCCCAGGTTGTACTGCGACGCGGCGTAGCCCTGTTCCGCGCTCATCTGATACCAGTAGCGTGATTGATCGTAGTCGACTTCGACGCCCTCGCCGTTCGTGTACATGACTCCCAGATTGAACTGAGCCTGCTCGTCGGCCTGACGAGCGGCCGCGGTGTACCAGCGCACCGCCTGCGCATTGTCTTCGGGAACGCCGTCGCCGTAATCGTAGATGGTCGCGATATTGAACTGTGCGGAAACGTTGCCCTGCTCCGCGGGAACGAGATACCAGCGAAGGGCAACCGCCTTGTCGGCATCGACGCCCAGCCCGTAGTCGTACAGGAGCGCGACGTTGTACATCGCGGCGAGATCGCCGGCCTCGGCCAGCGGCAACCACTCCGCCAACGCGCCTTCGTAGTCGCCCGCCTCGTACGCGGCCATGCCGCGATGAAACTCGGCCGCGGCGACCGGCGACGCGCAGCCCAGGAGCCAAGCGCCAAAGAGAGCCAACGATTGCCGATAGGACTGTGACACGCAGCGCTCCATAGCCGGGTTCGGCGCCTCGAGAGCGCCGCACACCATTCCAGCCTACTGACGTGGCCGGCGGGAGACTAGGAACCAGTCGACATTATGCCCACTCGAGAAAGGTCGCGCATCTATATGTAAAACATAGGTTTATTATTTTCAGGGTACGAACGGAGCATGCCGGTTGAGCGGCCGCGTAGCGATCATCTGCACGTTGCCGATCGCCCGTTCGAGGAAGCCGCCCTCGCAGTAGCACAAGTAGTATTGCCACATGCGGATGAACTCGCTGCTGTAGCCCAGGCGACGCACCTCGTCCAGGCGCTCGATCAGACGATCGTGCCAGTGGCGCAGCGTCGTGGCGTAGTGCGGGCCGATATCCTCCGCATGTGTCACGCGCAAGTCGGTGTGCTCGGTCATCGTCCGCGTCATCGAGGTGACCGACGGCAGGCTGCCACCGGGAAATATGTAGCGCTGGATGAAATCGACCGAGCGCTTCGCAGCCTCGAAGCGCTGGTCCGCAATCGTGATGGTCTGCAGCACCATCAATCCCTCGGGGGCCAGCAACTCGCAGCATTTGCGAAAGAAGGTCGCATGGTAGCGATGACCGACCGCCTCGAACATCTCGACGGAAACGAGCTTGTCGAACGTGCCTTCCAGGTCGCGATAGTCGCGTTTGAGCAAAGTGATCCTGTCTTCGAGCCCCTCAGCGACGATCCGGCGGCGCGCGTACTCGAACTGCTCCTCCGAGATCGTCGTCGTCGTGACGTGACATCCGTAGTTCTTGGCCGCGTGTATGGCCAGTCCGCCCCAGCCGGTACCGATTTCGAGCAGCCGGTCGCCGCGGGCGAGCTTGAGCTTGCGGCAGATGCGTTCGAGCTTCGCGATCTGCGCCGCATCGAGGCTCATGTCCGGCCGCTCGAAAATGGCGGCGGAGTACATCATGCGCGCATCGAGCCACAGCTCGAAGAAGTCGTTGCCGAGATCGTAGTGCGCGGAGATATTGCGGCGGCTACCACGACGGGTATTGCGGTTCAGCCAGTGGAACAGCTGGCGCAGCGGCCGCACGAACCGGGCCGCGCCGACCTCCATGTTCTCGAGCACCGGCCGGTTCCGCGCCAGGATTCGCACGACGTCGGTGAGCGAATCGGCGCACCAGTAACCGCCAATGTAAGCCTCGGCGCCGCCGATGGCGCCGCCGAAGGCGACGTCGGAGTAAAAATGCGGATCGTGGATCGTAATCGTGGCCGAGAGCGCCGCATCGTCGCCGCCGAAACGCAACTCGGTATCGCCGTCGATCACGGTCAGCCTGCCGTCCTCGATACACGCGAGCCGGCCCAGCACGAGGCGCCGCGCGAGTGTGTTCAGGCGAGATGTTTTGGCAGGCCCTTGAACGAAGTCCTGCGATGCGACGGAGAGCGGTCTCATGATTGTTCTTGTTGTCAGACTATTCGGTTACGGGTTCCTGTCGTTTGGACGGGTGCGTGACGAACGGACACCGCTTCAGCCAAAGCAACAGAGCCTGCCAATAAATAGCAGAAATCAGCCGCGCGGTCATGAAAGGATACTGCAGCAGCACGCGAGCGAGCGAGCCGGACGAGATTTCGGTTCGCTCGAGTGAGAGAGCGGCATCGAAAAAACGCCGGCCGTCTTTGTGGTTTGCCATGTATACCTTGAGGACATCGCCCGGCGCGGTGAACGACCAGTCGTAGTCGATATCCATCTCCATGAACGGCGACACGTGCATCGCCTTGGCCGGCCGGTATCGCCGTACGTTGCCGTCGTGATCATGTGCATCCTCGTGCAGCACATAGCAATACCGTTCACCCCAGGGGGTATTGTTGACCTCGGCGACGATGGTCTCGAGATGCTCTCCCGAGACGTCGTAGCAGTAGTAGAAGCTGACCGGATTGAAGCAGTAGCCGAAGTAGCTCAGGTGCGTCAGCAGGCGGATCGGTCCGGTCGGGCGCACGCCGGTCTGCGCCTCGATCAGCTTGCGCACCGATACGTCGAGCGGTTCGTCGGCGGGCCCGACGTGGTCCGATCGTCGAAAGCGCGCCGGCGCGGCCCGCCTGGACGACCACAGCCAGCGCCTGTCGAAAACCCTGGGCAGTTCCTCGAGGTCCAGGTACATGAGGAAGATCCGGTACGAGAAAGCGTGCCGGACGGGCGACGTGCGCGTGTGCCTAACTCGCCCTTCGAAGATGCAGCTCTCCACGCTGTCGTGCCTCCTCGAAATGTTCGAGCGCCTTCAGGGCGCTGTAGACGCCGTCCTCGTGGAAACCGTTGCGCCAGTAGGCGCCGCAGTACGAGGTCATATTGGTCGTATTGAGCTCACGGTGGCGCGCCTGAGCAGCGATGGACTCGCGGTAAAAGACCGGATGATCATAGCGCACCTTGTAAATGATCCGCTCCGGATCGATCGCCTCGGTGTTGTTCAGCGTCACGCAGTACTGGCGCCGCGCGTCGAGGCCCTGAAGGATGTTCATGTTGTAAGTGACGGAAACGTGCCGGTGCTCGTCGGCGGGAATATGGTAGTTCCACGCCGCCCAGGCACGGCGCCTCGTGGGCATCAACCTGACGTCCGTATGCAGCACCGCTTCGTTTTCCTGATACGGAATGGCGCCTAGAACTTCGACCTCGGCCTCGGAAGGATCCGCGAGCAGCGCGAGGGCCTGATCGGCATGGCAGGCGATGAACACGTAATCGAACTGCTCGGCCTCGCAGCCGCGTGCCTTGACCTGAACGTGCTGCCCCAGACGGCTGATCGATTCCACCGGCGTCGACAGCCGGATCCGATCGCGGTGTCCGGCCACGAGCTTCGTCACGTACTCCTGCGAGCCGCCCTCGATCACGCGCCAAGTCGGGCGGTCCTTGAGCGTGAGCAAGCCGTGGTTGCGAAAAAAGCGTATCAGGAACTCGAGCGGCATCTCCTCGACCTGGACCGGCTCGGCCGACCAGATTGCGGCAGCCATCGGCACGAGATAGTCGTCTTTGAATTCGGCCGAATAGCCGTTTGCCGCCAGATAGGCGCCGACCGTGGCATCCGGCGACAAGCCATCCAGAGCGGAGCGCGCCTCGCCGTTGAAGCGCAGTATGTCGCGGATCATGCGCATGAAGCGCGGCCGCAGCAGATTCCTGCGCTGTGCAAACAGACCGTTCAGCGACGAACCATTGTATTCGAGGCCGCAGCGCGCGCTTCTGACGCTGAAGCTCATGACGCTGCGCTTCGACGTTTGGCCCAGCTCGTCCAATAAACGAGTGAAAGCCGGATAGGTTCGGTCGTTGAACACGATGAAACCGGTATCGATCGCCAGTTGCCGGCCGTCTTCATCCACGCTGACCGTGTTCGTGTGGCCGCCGATGTAGTCGTTCGCCTCGAACACGGTGATGTCGTGTTCCCGGTTCAGGTGGTACGCGGCGACGTTACCGGCAATACCGGTTCCCACGATTGCGATCTTCATAGCAGTGACGTTGCCTCGTAACTGATGCCGCGATACGTCACCATCGGTGTGGGACCTTCTCGATTTTGCTGGTGTCGTAGCCCATTTCGCCGATCATCTCGACGATGGCCGAGTAATCTTGATCCGGGATCGATGGCGTCCGCGCCATGATCCAGACGTAGTCGCGCTTGTTCCTGCCGATGACAGTCTGTGAGTAATCGGGGGTCAGATAGACGATTCGGTAATCGGCCTTGATCGGCCAGATGAAGCGCATACCCCAGATCGCGTTGGATGGGTCGTCCCGGACGAAGCCCTTGGGGTTGTACTCCTTGCGCTTTCCGTCGAACGCGCCGTCCCGGAAGGTGAACGTGGTCTTGATCGTGCCGTCGGGGTTGCGCTCGTAGGTCTCGACCGCGTTATGCGCGCCTTTTTCCAAGAACGTCGGAATGCTTGCAATAACGTACCACTTACCCATGAAACGGTCGAGATCGACGTAATCGACGGTCTCGAGCGGCGGCTGAGTGGAGCAGGCTGCGAGTGTCGTCATCATGATTACCAAAGAGAAGAGTGGAAATCTTTTTGCTGCGACCCGCTTGCTGACGCCCATCACGCGTCACCTGCGTTCCGGCCGCGGCGGAACAGGTAGTGCGCGACGTACCATTCTTGGCCGTCGTTGAAGGCGAACAGCTCGGCGCAGGCCATGAAGAACATTCGCCATCGCATCCACCACTTCGCGGCGTCTTGCCCGTACGTGCTCGCGAGAACGGGCACGACCTGTGCACGGCGGTTGTCCATGTTCTCGAGCCAAGCGTTGCTGGTCTTGGCATAGTGCTCGCCGCTCCAGCGCCAGCGGTCCACGATGGTGAGGTGATGCTGGAAGAATAGCGGCAGGTCGTCGCTCGCCATGATGCCGCCCGAAAAGAAATGGCGGCTCATCCAATCGCCGGGACCGTTGTCCACGAACTCGTAGGGCGTCGTGCGGTGCACGAAGATGTGCATGAAGAACAGGCCGTCGTCGTCGAGCCAGTTGGAGATCTTTTCGAACAGCAAACCGTAGTTGCGCATGTGCTCGAACATCTCGACAGAGACCACGCGGTCGAACTTCCCTTCGATCTCGAAGTCGTTCATGTCCGCGACGATGACGTCGAGATTGTCGAGCCCGCGCGCTTCCGCCGCTCTGACGATGAAGTCGCGCTGCGATCGGGAGTTCGAGACCGCCGTGATTCTGCAGTCGGGGTAGACTTCCGCGACGTAGAGACTCAGCGAGCCCCAACCGCAGCCCAAATCGAGCACGCGCATGCCGTCTTCGATGCGCGCTCGACTGCAGGTGTCCGCGAGCGCGGAGGCCTCGGCCTGATCGAGAGTCGCCGTCACGGTCGGCCAGTGGCAGCAACTGTATTTACGCTGCGCGCCCAGCACCAGCTCGAAAAACTCCGCCGGCACCTCGTAGTGCTGCTCATTGGCAAGCTCCGGAACCAGCGCTACCGGCGACTCGTTCATCATGCGGACGAAGGCGCGCTGCGTAGCGTCGGCTGCCTCGATATCGTCCGCACGTATTGCGTCGAGGCGATGCTGCAGTAGCCGCCGGACCCCTCGCCGTATCACGGCGTCGGGGATTAGACCCGATTCGGTCCAGTCGATCGCTTTTCGTGCCATTGTGCCCATCGGCCTTCTCAACCCTCTGCTTCGATGTCGCCCTGTAGGCCTCGGCGCAGGATAGGCAGGCCCGAAAAGTGGCGCAATACAACATCTTTCAGCTGTTACAAACGCTTACAAAGCCGCACAGGCGGATACAAAAGGCCGAGCAACCCGGCGCACGCCGGACCGGAAGCGACGTTCTGTCAGAAATCGGTTGGACCGCGAGTGGGCGGAATCTGCGCGAACAGCCCGAGCGATCGAAAGCCGGAAAACGGCCAAAAGCGGCCGTCTCGCATCGAGATTGCTATATAATCGAACCCCGTTAGTGCATCCCACTATCGGCTTCGACGATCGACAGAGTTTAGCCTCACCAAGAGAAGGAGACGAGCAATGTCACACAAGTATGCTGGAGGGTGCGATCACATTCACACGCACTCAGATAAGGACCCGATAGATAACCACATCTGCCACTGCTCCGTGTGTAAGAGCGTTACCGGGCAAGATACAACTCATGTCGTGTTCTTTAACCACGGCGACGTGAAAGTCGACAAGCTCGATGGCTTGAGCCGTCAACCATTCAACGCAAAAAATCCGGATGGTCCCCTGGAATTGTGCACCTGCTCGGACTGCGGCACACCGATCATGCTCGATGACAAGCAACGGCGAATTCGCGTGATCGTGCCGAACCTCATGGGATAC
>JBFGFX010000030.1:0-20228 GCA_041579335.1 Woeseiaceae bacterium
GCTCGCCGGCCGCGCTCCAGGGTCTTGCGTGGTGCCCCGGTTTGCAGGAAAAATACAGTAGAAATACTAAGTTATTTTGAGCTACCCGGTTTCGGCCGGGGTTCGCCGCGGGCCGCGCGGGGGCCCTCGCGCTGGCCGCTCGTGACCATATTCGGCCGTCTCGCTAGTCGGCGGCGACGCGAATCGAGCCCATCGCCGTCGCCGCTTTGTATATTTTTTGAGACAACTGTTGTTACATATCTATGCATCCTACGGCAAACTCGTCGGTAAGCTTGTCCGCTCGTTCAAAAACCGATCCGGGCCCGACCGGCCGCGACAACAGAGGAGATGGCCATCAAATCCACCGCGTCGTATTCCAGCGATTTCATCGTATTTTGCTTCGTCGCCAAGACGCGCAGCTTCTCCCAAGCCGCGAGACAGCTCGGCATCTCTCGGTCGCTCGTCAGTAAGCGCGTGTCGCGTTTGGAGGATCGCCTGGAGACACGCTTGATTCACCGATCCACACGCTCGATGTCGCTCACCGAGGCCGGTGAGCTGCTGTATCGCCGCTACTCCGACATTACGGATCAGCTGGATCGCGCCGAGCGCGAGGTCGCCGACCTGCATCGCACGCACTCGGGTCTGATCCGACTCGCCGCGCCGACCGTGTGCAGCTACATCGGCATGCCGCTGATTTCGCAGCTACATCAGAAATACCCGAATATCGAAGTGCAGTTGATGGTCGTCGACGACGAGGTCGACGTCATTCAGTCAGGCTATGATGCGGCGCTGCACATCGGGCCCCTCAAGGATTCCAACCTCATTTGCCGCAAGATAACGACGGCGAAGCTGTGTGTGTGTGGTTCGCCCGGCTATCTGATCAAGCGCGGTGTGCCGACCACGCCGAACGATCTGAAACGGCACAACTGCCTGTCGATGACGCCGCAGATCGGCGACGAGAAGATGTGGCTGTTCCGCGAAGCAGGCGAAAAACCGTTCAGCGTGTCCGTCGCGGGCGACTTTCAAACCAACGACGAGGTCATTCTGCTGCGCGCGTGCCTCGCGGGCTTGGGCCTGGGCCAGCTGCCGAAAGTGTTGGTGGAAGAGCATCTGGAAAGCGGTGAGCTCGAGCTCGTGTTGGAGGACTTCGCACACATCGCGAGCGATATCTACGTCGTGCTGCCGCACCGCGACATGCCGGAGAAGGTGCGTGTCGCGGTCGACTTCTTGACCGATCGGGTGCGCAATCGCTTTCCGCCGAATGAGGCTCCCTGAACGGCGCCCGCAAGCGTCAGGGACCGCCGCTGTCGGAGAGCTCGACGATCGAATGGCCGCCGAACTGCTGACGCATCATGGCCAGCAACTTCGCGGCGTAGTCGTGGCTGCCTTGGCTCGAGAACCGCATCATAAGTGCGGCGCTGATGACCGGCGTCGGCACGCCCTGCTCGATGCCTTCCACCGCGGTCCAACGGCCCTCGCCGGAATCGGCGACAAACGCCGCGACGTCGTCTAAGCTCTGATCGTCTTCGAGCACGGCCGCGGTCAGATCCAGAAGCCAGCTCCTGACGACGCTGCCGTGCCGCCAGGCCTCGGCGATGCCGGCCAGATCGAGCCCGAATTCCTCTTTGGCGCGCAGCAAGGCAAAGCCTTCGGCGTAGGACTGCATCATGCCGTATTCGATGCCGTTGTGAATCATCTTGACGAAATGGCCGCTGCCCACCGGGCCTGTGTGGATCCAGCCGCTGTCTTTGGCGGGCGCCAACGCCTTGATGACGGGGCGCAGCGCAGCGATGGCCGTGTTGCTCCCCCCTATCATCAACGCATAGCCCTCCTGCAGTCCCCAGACGCCGCCCGACACGCCGGCGTCGACGAACTCGATGCCGACCGGCGTCAGACTCTGCCCGCGGCGTATCGAATCTTTGTAGAACGAGTTGGCGCCGTCGACCAGGACATCGCCCGGCTCCAGAAGGTCCTGCATCTGCTCGACGTAGCTCTCCGTGACGCCGCCGGCCGGCAGCATCAGCCACACGACTCGGGGTACTGCGAGATGCGCGACCAACTGCTCGGCGGAGTCCGCAGCGACCAACCCGCACTCGTCGGCGAGGCGCCGGGTCGCGGACGCGTCCCGGTTGTAGCCGACGACGTCGATCTCGGCCCGCCGGAGGCGGCGTGCCATGTTGCCGCCCATGCGCCCGAGGCCGATCATTCCGATTCGCATCGCCGTCTCCCTCATGTGTCTTCCGTCGAACGACTTAGTCGATCGCCACTCCTAAGGCCGATTTGGCAAAATCTCGGGTAAGCCGGACCGGCGGCCACTCGGCGAGTCGCCGCAGACGTTCGCGGCGTCGCGTCAGACGTCGCTGTGCCGCGACCTCTCTGCGCCAGGTCTCGCGCTCGGCGGGCGGCAGCGTAATCTCGATCTTCGCGTCGGGGCTCGACACCGTGTCGATCGTCTCCAGCATCGATTGAAATCGCCGATAGTGGATTCGCTTGCCCGGAACCTGCAGCTCGTGAATCCACCGCGGCGTCCTCTCCACGTTACTCCATACGGGCGGCCCGCCTATCGTGGGATTCGTGTTGATCTCCCAGACCTGGATCTTGTCGTGCAACAGCCCGTAATCGATGCGGCCATACTCGATCCGGGCGAGCTCGAAAATCCGCCTGATCTGTTTGCGGTGGGGATTT
The DNA here is from genome assembly GCA_041579335.1 of Woeseiaceae bacterium. Classification (GTDB taxonomy): domain Bacteria; phylum Pseudomonadota; class Gammaproteobacteria; order Steroidobacterales; family Woeseiaceae; genus JBFGFX01. The sequence goes on from JBFGFX010000030.1 coordinate 2,665, forward strand.
TGTTGCAGGTACTCGCGTTCCTCGTCCGCCCATTCGCTGCGGTAGGTGCTGCCGTGATGCTTGACCATCCATTGCGTGTCGACGTGCAGGAATCGGGCCGCGATCTCGCCTCGGACATACTGCGCCGAATATTTTCGGTATTCACCGTTCGCATCACGGGTATCGCAGAATTCGATGACCATCAGCTCCTCGGCCGTGTAACCACGCACGCGCTGCCAGCGCAGGAACGATTCCAGCTCCCGCCGGCTGTTCAGCAAGGGTGACAGGTTGCCGGAGTGTTCGGCCGCCAGGCGCACGAACACCGGGTAGGCGATGTCATCGAGTGTGTCACCCGGCAGGAAAGAGCGGAACTCGTTGATCCCGGCGCGGTGCATGATCTGCAGCAGCTCATGTCGCGAGGGCAGGTCCCTCGGTCTATTCAGCACGAGCTGCCCCGCGTCGCGCAGCGCTTGCCACACGTTGTCCGCCAGGCGGATGCCGGCCGGCGGAAGCTGATGTACGCCGGTAAAAATCCATGTGCCGCTCGGCAGCGACTGACGAGAAAAGACGTCCTCGTAAGCCATGGGCTGGAGCTCTGGATAGTTGGTCTCCCGCCATCGGCCCGAGATGTAGTTCTCGACTCCGCACAGTCCCTTTGGCGCCAGGAAGTAGATCATCCGTCGCTCAAGCTGCCGGCTGTCGCGCCGATTGCTGTGTTGCCCACATGTCCCGGTAAAGCGCGCATCGGGCCAGTAGCTCCTCGTGCGTGCCAATGCTATTGAAGCTCCCTTCCTCCAATACCAGGATGAGGTCGGCGTTCTTCAAGGTCGACAAGCGATGCGCGACGACGATCGTAACGTCGCTCTCAGCGCTCGACTCGATGCCTTTCTGCACCCGCGCCTCCGCCAGCGAGTCGAGGCTCGAGGTCGCTTCGTCCAGTAGCAGCATCGGCGCCCGCTTGACGATTGCGCGGGCGACGTTGATGCGTTGCGATTGGCCGACCGACAGGCCGGCGCCGCCACCGCCGAGCGCCGTATCGTAGCCGCGCGGCATGCGTACGATCTCCTCATGGATGCCCGCCGCACGCGCCGCGGCCTCGATCTCCGCATTGGTCGCGTTCTCGCGCCCGCAGCGGATATTGTCCCGGATCGTGGCGTCGAACAAGAACGGCAGCTGCGGCACATACGCGACGTTGTCGTACAGGTCGCCGAGCCGGTAGTTCCGCAGATCGACGCCGTTCAGCAGGATCTGCCCGGATTCGGGATCCAGCAGTCGCGCGACGAGGCTGAGCATCGTCGATTTGCCCGATCCCGACGGTCCGACGACGCCGAGCGTCTGGCCGCGCTTGATCTCGAAAGAAAGTCCGCAGAGGGCGGCGGTCCCTTCGTAATCGTACGCCACGTTCCTGAAGGCTAGGCTGTCGACGCGCCCGTCGAAAGGCAGAGCGTTCGGCCGGTCGGCGACGCTGGGTCTCTCGTCCAGCAGCGTTGCCAATCGATCCACCGATGCCGCGTTTTGCAGTATCTGCAGGTAGCTGCCATTCAGGTTGTTCATCGGTCCGTGCATCGACCGTACGGCGATGAGGAATGCCAGGAGCGACGGCCACGCGAGATCGCCGCTCATCACTTTGAAGCCGCCGAGCACGACGATCACGACGATGCTCAGGCCGGATAGCGACTCGAGCAGCACCTGTGAGAGCGCCTGCATCCTCGTGATCCTGACCATTGCGTCGAAATAGTGACGCGCCCGCTCGACCGCCATGCCCGCTTCACGCTGTTCGCCACGGAAGATCTTGATGACCCGGATGCCTCGTAGGATCTGCAGGATGACATCCATCAGCGCCGCGCTGCGCCGGCGGATTGCGAAGGACTGCTTCTCGACACGCCGCGCGAGCAGAATCAGCGGGACGCACGCGAGCGGCAGGACGATGAGCACCCAAAACGCCATCTCCAGGCTGATCCAGAACGCCGCTGCCGCGTACCCCAGTGCGAGCATTGCCTCCATGCCGACTTTCGCGGCCGCCGACAGCGCTGCGCGCAGGTGGGCGATGTCCTGGCGGATTGCCTGCATCAGGTCTCCTTCCGAATGCAGGTCGAAGAAGCGCACGGACAAGGTCATAAGGTGACGCACCAGCCGGTCCATGACGCCGACCTCGAGGCTGCGCACGATGCGCTGGTGCGTGACCTGGTTGGTATAGGTTGCGGCGTTCAGGAGCAGATAGGCGAAGAACAGCAGGATGGCGACCGACCACAGCGCGGTCTCCTGGCCAAAGCGCTCCTTGAGCGTTGCCGCAAGCCCCTGTTCGGTTCCTAGCACGCCGGCTAAGAATTGCTGAATGAGCAAGATGATCGCGACCGCCACCAGCGCTTTGACGAGCGCCGAGCCGGCGTAAAGGGCGAGCTCGGACTTCGATCGGCCGAGCGGCCCTTTTACGAGAGCGATCAACCGTTTCCGCCTATCGTTCATCTTGGATCGAAACGCCCGCGCCGCGGGCCAGCGGGACCGTCGCTTTCTCCGACTCCGCCTCGAACTCCCGTCCGAACCAGCGATTCGCGATGACGGCAACGGACATATCGCCCGTGACGTTCAGCACGGTCTTGAAGATATCCGGGATGCTCTCGACCGCACGGAGCAGCACATAGGCTTCGAGTGGAATACCAGCGGCCAGGTAGGCCGGAATGGATTTCATGCCGCCACCACCCAGCGGAATACCGAGCGCGCTGAAGCTCAGGATGATGATGGTGACCACGAACGTCACGGTCTGCGCCGCCGTGATGTCGATGCCGAACAGGTGCGCGATCAGCAGCAGCTTGAGTGTCGAGGTGATCGTTCGGTTGACTTTGAAGACCGATACCGACAACGGCAGCACCAGGTTCGCGACGCCCGGCGCCATGTCGATCCGGCTCTTGGCACCCTCGAGCAGCGCCGGCAGCGAGGCGAGCGACGACCGAGTGCCGAAGGCAACGACCTGGGCGGGCAGCACCGCGAAGGCAAAGCGCCGCATCGATTGGCCGCTCAAAGCGGCGGTCACGGGATACAAAAGCACGGTTGCCGCGATCAGGAACCCGACAACCAGCACGACGTACTGCACCAGCACCGTGACGGCGGTGCTGCCGAGCCCCGCCGCGATCGCCGCGGTAAGCGCGAACACGCCGACCGGCGTCGCCATCAAGATCCAGCCGACCAGGACGAGCATGGCCTCGCAGGCCGCCTGAAAGAAACGCTGCGCGACCTGCCTGTTGTCGACCGAGACCTTGGTGAGCGCGATCGCGAAGAGGACCGTGAAGACCAGCACCGGGAGAAGCTGGCCCTCCGACAGTGCGGCAAACGGGTTGGTGGGCACCAATTCCAGCAACCAGGCGCCGAACGACGGCTCGAGCTCCGTTCGGCTGGCCAGCTCGGCGGCCCGGTCCGCCATCGAGGCGAGTGCCTGGCCTGCGTCAGGGTCCACAGGAAGCATGCCGATGAAGGCGGCGCCGGCGGTCATCGTGAACACACCGCCCGCGGCCAAGAACAGCACGAACAGCAGCAAGACGCCGACGCTCAGGCGTCCGAACGAACCGGTATCCGTGGTGTTCAGGATCGCCACGATCAGGTTCAGGATCACCAGCGGGAACACCGTCATCTGCAGTGCCCGCAGCCACAGCTGACCGACCGGGTCGAGCAGATCCTGCAGCGTCAGGAGCGGCACCCAACCGGTCCGATGCGCGGCGATGCCGACCAACAGGCCGAGCGCGAGCGCCAACAAAGACGGCGTCGGAGAAAATCGTCGGCCTTGCGCGTGAGACTCAGCCACGACTGCGGACCTCGGGATCCTGTTCTTATACAAACAACTTACAACAGATCAGGGAGTTCGTCACCAAACTTCGACCGATTGTTGAGATTTGGCGCCAGCGCGGCAGGATCCTCTCCTGACATAACGTTTTGCGAGACGCTGCCTGCGCAGCGCCGAGCGAAACGTGCGGCGCTTTCAGCGGACGGCGCGATTGCTACAGCGCCTCCTCGACGGTCCAGGCGCTGTCCCAGGACTCGAGCTCGTAGCGGTCGGTTACCGGAAAGCCGGGCGGTCGAAGCGCCTCGAGCCGCGGATCGAAGCGGATGTTCGTGGCATAGCGCGGCTCGGTCGCTGACAGTGAGCCTGCAGTCAGGCTGCCGTAGATGCTGAGCGTTCCCTGGCCGCGGGAACGGAAGCGCTTGATCGAAAAACGGCGCTTCGCATACATGGCCCCATGGATCCGCAAATCTCCCGGCCCCGTGACCTCCGGGCCCGCGATCTCGATGTTCTTTGCCGACACCAGGCCGATGTAGTCGTCCGAATCCGGAAACATTTCCGGGTCCCGGGCATAGACGAGATCGCCCTCGATCACGATGCGCTCGGGCGAATAGAGCAGGACCCTGCCGTTCACCCGACCCCTGACGAAGAGTTTTGCTTTGCCGGTAGCGATGAGGTAGCCGGCAGGCTTGCGAATGCTGCCCCGGCGCTCGAACAGCCCGCTCTCCAATGATACCCAGCTGTAGCTGCCGTCCTCGTGAAACGTGATGCGCGTGTCTTGTTCCACCTCGTGAACCTGCTCCCCGAAGACGTCAGCAGACCCGGGTAGCGGCACGAAGTTCTTGGGCAGCCGGATCGAGCGCACGCCGGTCTGCACGCCGCCGAGAAATATCTGATCACGCCGCACGAAGCCGCGCCGGTCAGTGACGTTGATCGTTCGCGCCGACGTCGTCACCTTGCCGTGGAAGCGCGGCTTGACCTTGCGACTGTAGCTAAGGTTGATCGCCGAATTCGAATGGAAACGCCCGTCGAGCTCGTCGTCGTGAAGCTGGACGGAATCGTCCCAACGATTGACGAACTGCGCGAAGCTCGAGAACGCCAACCGCTTCATCTTGAGCTCGGTCGACAACAGGTCACCGTCTTCTTCGGTGCTGACGCGAATCACGAGGCGATCGAGGCTCATGTCGTCGCCGCCGGGCAGGGCGGTGAAGCTCGCTTTGTAGTGCTGCCCATTGTGCTTCCAGGTCAGCTCCTCCTGCGGATCGTCTCGCTTGTGATAGGTCTCGGCCCAGTCGCGGATCTTGCGCGCAAGCATCTTCTGCTGCTTCGTGGTGAGCGGCGCCGTCCTTTGCGTCGCGGCCGACGCGGTAGTCACGCTCGCATTGAGCGCCGGTGGCTGAACGGTAAGGTCGGAGGCCATCGCCGCGACGCCCGGCAGCGACAAGTCGGCGAGCGCGACTGGTTCGACGCTCGCCTCGAAGACGTCGGGATGCTCGAGCCCGTCGCGCGACGCGGGCAGCGCAGCCGGTTCGGCCGGCACGGCCGCGCTCGCACCGTCGCTCGCCGCCAGCGATTCCGGCTCGGGTTCCGTCGCGGGGGTTGCGGCGGCATCGGAGCGCATCGGCTCGTCCGTTCCGAGCGTGCTCGGCCGCTCGGCAGCCGCGTCGATGCCGGCGCTCTCGAGCGTCACGATCAGCGGCTCGTTGGTGATGGCCGGCGCCTCTGCGCGCTCGAACGATCCTGTGACCAGGATGATGAGCGCGGCGTGAATGCCGGCTGAGAGCGTCATCGCGATGGTTATCGGTTTGCGCATGCCACCACACCGTGCGTCCTTCTTGCGCAGTCGCAGGGACGATCGCCGGCGTCCACAGAGACTAGCACAGCACGGGGTACCCGGCTGCGTTGGGACCGCGGGCCTACTTGTGGCCGGAGACGGGCAGTCGGATAATTGGCGGCCATTTGACGAATGGTCTTTGAGGAGACTCCCTGATGAAACGAATTGTCGCTTTGACGGCGGTTCTGGCCGTCGCCGGCTGCGGCGGCGAGCCGGCACCGGAAGCCGGGGCCCCGGCCGCGCAGCCGGAAGCTCGAGCCCCCGCCGCGGTGCCCTCACCGCTGGCGGCGATATTGGACGCGCAGCCCGACGAGGTGAAAGCGCGCTACCAGTATCGGCACCCGCAGGAAACGCTCGAGTTCTTCGGCATCGAGCCGGGCATGACAGTCGTCGAGGCGTTGCCCGGCGGCGGCTGGTACACGAAGGTGCTGCTGCCGTATCTGGGCGCGGACGGCAAGCTGATCGGCGCGGATTACCCGCTCGACATGTGGCCGAACTTCGGCTTCATGACCGAAGACCGGCTCGAGGCGAAGAAGACCTGGGTGGCGGACTGGACCGCCGAGGCCGAGGGCTGGCGGCAGGACGGCGATGCACCGGTTGCCGCGTTCCAGATGGGCGCGCTGCCGGAATCGATGCACGGCACGGCCGATGCGGTGTTGATGATCCGCGCGCTGCACAACCTGGCGCGCTTCGAAGAGACCGGGGGCTATCTGATGACGGCGCTCGAGGACGCCTACCGCGTCTTGAAGCCGGGCGGCATCGTCGGCGTCGTCCAGCATCACGCGCGCGAAAACATGCCGGACGAATGGGCCAACGGCCAGAACGGCTACCTGAAAGAGTCCTTCGTCATCTCGAAGATGGAGGAAGCGGGCTTCGAGTTCGTTGGCGCGAGCGGCGTCAACGCGAACGACGAGGACCAGCCGACCGAATCCGATTTCGTGTGGCGCCTGCCGCCGAGCCTGCAGACCAGCCGGGACGATCCGGAGCTGATGGCCAAAATGCAGGCAATCGGCGAATCCAATCGCATGACCCTGAAGTTCCGCAAGCCCGCGTCATAAGGCGGGCCGGCGGCGCCATCAGCGGCGCTTCTCGATGCGGCTCGCGACGTAGCGCGCGCCGACGTCACGGGCTTCGGGGTCGTGGAAGGCCTCGAGCAGGGCGTCGGCATCGGCCTCGGCGTCGAAGAGGCCCTCGCGGATAGCGATCAGCTGCCAGGAATCGGGGTCGAACCGCAAAGGAATCGGGGTCGAACCGCCGTGCGCGAACCGAATGCCTGACATTGCCGGCAGAAAGGTGCGGTCCGACCCCGAAGTCGGTTTTTCTTCGATCGCTACTTGCCGAGCGCGCGCCTCAAAGACGATATCTGGCGGTTCGATTCCTGCAGCGTCGGCATGATCTCGGCGGTGGTCAGGTGTAGGTGTTGACTGGCCGGGATACTATCGAGCTGTATCTCCATGTCGTCTTCGCTGTTCAAGAATCTCGACAACAGATACGCGATCGTGAGCACGTCCGTGTAGTTGGCGGCTTCGCCGTTGTCGCGCTCGAAATCGGCGTAGTGGGCGATCGCTGTCGAGACGTAGTCGGCGAAGCCCCACTGCTCGACTATCGCGCTACCGATGCCGGCGTGCCACTCGTCCATGATGCCGATGAGCTCGTCCCGGTCGTTGAACAGCGTCGGACGCTCCTCCGCCCGGCGCAGGATGTAGAGCTTACCAATGCCGTGCATGAGTCCGACCAGCAAGGCCTCGTCGGGATTGAGGCCGGTGTATTTCTTGGTGAGGATGTAGCACAGGGCCGCGACGTGCGCGCATTCGGACCACAGGCTCTCGAGATACTCCCTCGATTCCTTTAGCTTGAAGCCTTTCTTCGTTTGGGCAACGGCAAACGACATCGCGGCGTTACGCACCATGTTGCGCCCGATGCGATTGACCGCCATCGGCAGATCCGTGATTGCGTCTGTCGACGGTTTGAGCGCCGCCGAGTTGGCGATGGCGAGGATCTTCGCCGCCAAGACCGGCTCGGCGCCTAAGATCTGCACGATCTGATCGGTCGTGGCCATCTCGTCGTCGAGCGCCTTTCGGACTCTAAGCGCGATGTCCGGGAAGGAAGGGAGCTCCAGATTGCCTTTGGAGAGGTCCTTGGCGAGCTGCTGGACCAGCGAAAATTTGTCGGTTGGTTCTGCGCTGACAGCTTCCATAGTCTGCCGTCTCCGAGCCGGAATGGAGCTTCTAGCTCATACAATCGGCGGGGGCGACGAAACCTTTAACGTAGGGTGTGTCGCGCGCCACCTCGCGAGCCGCCGCACGGCTAATCACCGGAGCGAAAAAATACGTTAGCATCAGCAGGTTGCGCAGTTGACGCTATTCGTGGACGCAAGGCGATGATGATTGAGACGAAAAGGATCACTGGGTACCGTTGGATCATCGGCTGGATGGCGGCCGTATGCGTCAGTCAAGCGATCGGTGCAGCGCAGACCGGGGACGCATCGCTCGAGCAGCGTATCCGGCAGATGCTGGAGGCCGAGCGACCGATCGCCGCCGGCGACTCGCCGTGGATCGAGGAGCTCACCTGGATGGAGGTCCGCGACCGCATCGCCGCCGGTTATACGACCGCCATCGTCCCGACCGGCGGCATCGAGGAGAACGGCCCATACCTGAGCGTCGGCAAGCACAACGTGATTCTCGAAGCGAGCTGTCCGGCGATTGCGCTGGAGCTCGGCAATGCGCTGTGCGCACCGATCGTCAAGTTTGTCCCGGAAGGCACCATCGATCCGCCGTCCGGTGCGATGCGATTCCCCGGCACGATCAGCGTCCGCGCCAGCACTTACCAAGCGCTGCTGGACGACATCGCGAGCAGCTTGAAGCAGGCTGGCTTTGCCGACATCGTCATGATCGGTGATTCGGGCGGCAATCAGGCCGGCATGGACGCGGTTGCCGAGAAACTCAACCGTCGCTGGGCCGGTACGGGCACCCGCGTCCATTTCATCCGCGAGTTCTACGATCCGGGCTGGGAAGCGACCGAGCGTCACACCGAAGAAGCGCTCGGCGTCGCGGAGTCCCGTGACGACGGTCATCACGACGACATCTGGGTCACCGCGATGATGATGGTGACCGATCCCGAGCAGGTGCGCTACAGGCAACGAGTCGCTGCAGGTCTAGCCTCGATCAACGGCGTTCCGATCACGCCGCTCGAGGACACCGTCCTGCTCGGGCGCAAGATGATCGAGTTCCGGGCCAAGCTCACGGCGGACGCGATCCGCAAAGCAATCGCGAATAGATGAAGAAGTCGCCCGCTGTGCGACCAGTCAACGATTCTCTTGTTGGAGCCCGTCCTGACGGGCGACCTTCAACAAGATACGCAGTTGTCGTTGTTCTTAGCGCCGAGGCCGACCAACAGCTCGATCGTCTCCGGGAACGGCGACACCCGCTGGATCGGTCCGTTCGCCATGTCGGCCGTCGTCTGTCCCTTACGGCTGACGACGCTGACGTCGGCGCCCTGCTCGATCAAATACAGAATCAGCTCGTTGTCGCCGCGCGACGCGGCGTGGTGAAGCGCGGTGTAGCCGTTCGCGTCCCGCAGGTTGACGGCGGCGCCGCACTCCTCGACCAGGAACTTCACGGCCGGCAGCCAGTTGTCCGGCACGTAGCGATGAGCGTTGCCCGCGAAGTACTGCCCGTAGCCGGCGCCGGCCGCCGCGTGAATCGGATAGATGAACGGCCCCCCGACCGGCACCGGCGGCAGGCCGGAGTGGTCTTGCTCCTCTTTCTGCTGCTCCTCCTCCATCGGTCGCCGCCGCGGAGGTTGCTTGATCGTCGCGATGCTCGGGTCCGCGCCGTGCGCCTTCAGTAATCGCATCGCATCGACGTCGAGCGCCTGTGCCGCGCGCCAGAAAGGCGTCGCGCCCTCGTAGTGAATACCGGCAGTGCCGAGCACTGAAAAGGTGTACTCCATGTACCAGAGATGTCTTTTCAGACGGACGTTCGGATCCGCGCCCGCCTCGAGCAGCGCATCGAGCACGTCGAGGTGGGTCGCTCGCTGCTGGTGATGCTCGACAGGGTGCGCGTACGAGGCCCGCGGCGCCCACTGTCGCTCCAGCACAGCGAACAGCGCCGAGGTCCCCGCCTCGCTGACGGCGTTCGGATCGGCGCCCCGCTCGAGCAGCACCAAGGCCAGATCAAACTGGCCGTTGATTGCCGCCATCAGGAGCGGTGTCGTGCCGTCGCCGTCGGACGGCTGGTTGATATCGGCGCCCCCTTTCAACAGTGCGAGCGTGGACTCGACGTGTCCCTGCCGCACCGCGTGCAGGAGCGGTGTGAGACCGCCCCAGGCCGAAACGAGCTGGCCGTAGGTCAGGCGTTTCGGCGCGTCGTCCGCCTTGTCTTCATCGGGCGCAACGTCGAAGACCGGCTCACCGTCCGCGTTGTAAGTGATACCTGCGGTCTTGGCCGAGGCCTCCGCCCCTTCGCCCGGCGCCTCGGCGGCCGCGAGCTTCGCGTCGTCCTCGGGCGCGGGGACGTCCGGCCATTTGCGCTGAATCTCGCGCGACGCTTGAATCGCCGCTTGCACCTGACTCGGCCTGGGCTGCCAATCGGTGCCTCCACCCTCTTTCTGTTTGAATTCTGCGAGGAACTGCTCGAGCCGTTTCTCCGCGGCTTTGTCCGCTTTCTCCATGGCAACGACGTCGACGACGGTTGCGGTCAGCCCGGGATCGGCGCCGGCCGCGAGCAGCGTCTCGACGACGCCGACCCGATTCGCCGCGGCGGCGAACGTCAGCGGCGTTTGACCCCAGGCACCCTCGCGCTCGTTCGGATCGGCGCCGGCGCCGAGCAGCACCGCGACGGCGTCGGCACTGCCGGACCCTGCAGCGAGATGGATCGGCATGACGCCGGAGTTTGTCGTCACCGCGTTCGCATCGGCGCCGGCCTCGAGCAGCACCGCCATGACGTCCGCCCGACCGTTGCCGGCGGCGACATGGAGCGGTGTGTATTGGCCGATTCGCGTTCCCGCGTCGACGCTGGCACCCGCATAGGTCAAGAGTCTCGCGAGCTCGGCGTCGCCGCGCTCCGCCGCCCAATGCAGCGCGGTCATGCCGTCGCCCTGTGCGGCGTTGACTTCGGCGCCGTCGCGCAGCAGCGCGCGCACGGCCGGCGTGTCGCCGCGCGCTGCCGCATGAGCGAGCGGGCTGGCGGTCGCGGTACGCGCATCGCCCGAGGCCAGGAGCACGGCGATCGCGGCGACGGCAACCGGCTTGACGGTTCGTATGGTCATGGCCTCCTCAAAGGACGACGTTAAATCGCCAGCTCCCCGGTGCTGTCGCCGAAACTCTCGAGCTCGTGACCGAGCTTGTTCATGAGCGTCAACATCGGGTTCGCCATCGGCGTGTTGTCGGGCGCTTTTATGTGCACGCCGCCCTCGAGGCGGCCGTTTGCACCGCCGAATACGACCAGCGGACAGCGGCGATGATTGTGCAGATTCGCATCGCCCATCGGCGAGCCCCAGATGATCATGGACTGTTCGAGCAGAGAATCTCCGCCGTCCCTGGTAGTGCCGAGTCGCTCTAGGAAATAGCCGAGCTGCGCGACCCGGAACTGACAGATCTTGTTGAATTCCACAATGCCTTTTTCCTTGTCGCCGTGGTGTGAGGCCGGATGGAAGGCGCGGTCCGAGCCGCTCTCGGGGAAAGAGCGGTTGGACGCGTCGCGGCCGGTCTTGAGCGACACGATTCTCGTCACGTCGGACTGAAACGCCAGCACCTGAAGGTCGAACAGCATCTTGAGGTGTTCCGCATAGGAATCGGGGACGCCCGGCGGCGCGTCGGGCAGCTCGCGCTCATCGCTGCCGGTATTGGACGCTTCGACATTCTGAATGCGGCGCTCGATCTCGCGCACGCTGTCGAGATAGCGGTCGACGCGGCGCCGGTCGGCGGCACCTAGCTGTCCGTTCATCTCCGCCATTTCGGCCGTCACCCAGTCGAGGATGCTGCTGTGCGTCTTGCGGCGCGCCGCACGCTCCTCGGGCGTGCCGCCAGCGCCGAATAGCATGTCGAACACCGTGCGCGGATTGCGAATCATCGGCAGCGGAGTCGTCGGCGACGCCCAGCTAATGCAGTCGGTGTAGGAGCAGGAGTAGTTGTAGTCGCAGCCGCCGCCCTTGTCCGTCGGCTCGATGCAAAGCTGTATGGACGGCAAGAGCGTGTCCTGACCGAAGCGTTTCGCGTGCAGCTGATCCAAGGAAGTGCCGCAGTGTATGTCGGACCCTTGCGTCTGTTTCGGGTGAGCCTGGGTCAGGAACACGGCAGAAGAGCGGAAGTGGTCGCCGCCGACCTCGGAGGGTGCGAACGCCTCGGCCATGCGCACGTCGGTATTGCTGACGATAATGAAATGCTCGCGCCACTCTTCGAGCGCTTTCAACGGATTGTCGGTGACGAGCTCGTAGTCGCGGCCGGTCTGCTCCGGCGCGTACAGAAACCGTTCGGCGCCCCATTTGTTACAGCCCGGCAGGCCGTGCACTTCTTCGATGCAGACGAGGCGGGTCCGTTCCGAGCGCGGGGACGCGGCGAAGGCGGGAATCATCGCATCCAATAGCGGCAGCGCAACGCTCGCGCCGGCCCCTGTGAGGAACGTCCGTCTCGGCATGGCTTTCTGAGTGATGAAGTGCATACGGCTAGATCCTTGTCCTCCCGCCTAGCGGGTAATCGTCGAAGCGTCAGCCGAGGCCGCCTTCTTCATGCGGAATTCGTCGCTCATGACGACGCCCGTAATGAAGGCAGACATCCTGTAGCCGTCTCGTTCTGCGGCGCGCGTGATCCGACGTATCGTCGGCTGGTCCTCCGCCTCGACTCGCCGACCGAGCGCATATGCCATCAAGTTGGTCGCGAACTGCCGCACTAGAGGTATCGGGCGCTCGAGCAGTTTCGCCGACAGGTCGGCGGGTGTCGCGATCGGCGTACCGTCGTAAAATGTGCTCCGGGTGTCGAGCGGCGAGCCGTTCTCGCGTATCCGCCACCGGCCCGTCACGTCGAAGTTGTCGAGCGCGAGGCCGATCGGATCCATGACTCTGTGGCATGCGGCGCAGACCGGGTTCTTGCGATGCTCCTCCAGGCGTTCGCGCGTCGTCAGCACCTTACCGCCGGCGGTGCTCTCGGTTTCCTCGAGGTCGGGGACGCCGGGTGGCGGCGGAGGTGGCGGCGTGCCCAGCACGACCTCCAGCACCCATTTGCCGCGCAGCACCGGCGAAGTGCGATTGCCGAGCGAGGTCTCGACGAGCACGCTGCCGTGCCCGAGGATGCCGCGACGCTGGTCGTCGGGGTAGTCGACCCGGCGGAACTCGTCGCCGACGACACCGGGGATGCCGTAGTGCCGCGCGAGGCGCTCGTTCATGAAGCTGTAGTCGGCGCCGTACAGCTCCAGCACGCTCGCATCCTCGCGGATCAAGTGATGAAAGAACACCTCGGTCTCGCGCCGCATCGCCGTCATTAGCTGCCGGCTGTAGTTGGGGAACCAGAACGCGTCCGGCTGCACCTTGTCCAGATCCTGCAGCCGCAGCCACAGCGCGGCGAAACGGGTGGCCAGTGCCTCCGATCTCGGATCGGACAGCATGCGCGCGACCTGCGCCTCGAGGACCCGGTCTCTCGCCAAGCGGCCCGCCGCCGCGAGCGCGAGCAGCTCCTGGTCCGGGTTGGTGCCCCACAGAAAGAACGACAGGCGTTTCGCCAGGTCGATATCGTTTATGGCATAGACGTCGCCCGCCCGCACGCGGTCCGGTTCGCGCTCGACGCGGAACAGGAAGTGCGGGCTAGCCAGGATGGCTTCGAGCGCGGTCCGGACACCCGATTCGAAGCCGCCATCTGCAGCACCAAGCTCGTAAAAACGCATCAGATCGCCGAGGTCGTCCTCGGTCAGCCTCCGGCCGTACGCATCCGCCGCGAGCCCGGTGACGATCCGCTCCGCGCAACCCGGCTCCTCCTCGGGCGCGGTAGGACGACAGCTGAAGATGCGCCGGCGTGTCGGCGTCTCGGACACGCCGACCGGGTTGAACGGTCCTTCGATCGTCAGGCGCATCAGGTGCGGCGGCGACGTGGTACCGTAGCTCGCCTCGGTGCCGGTCAACGACCAGTCGTTCGGTCGGATCAGATCTTCGTAGGGTCCGTCCATCCGGCGGATGAACGCCGCCGTTACCCGATGCTCACCGGCCCGGACGAATACCGGATCGGTGGCCACCGGGAACTTCTTGCGTCCCTGGAAATCGATCGTGCCGCCGTAGCGCACCAGTGCGATGCGTTCGCCGTCGATCGAAATGTCGATATCCTGATAGCGCTCGCCCCAGCCCGACATGAAGCCCATGGAGAACGTGTACAGCCCGTCCGCCGGAAACGTGTGCAGGGTGCTGATGCCGCCTCGTGTCCCGTACGGCGCGCCTTCGACGCGTTCCCACTCGTGCTGCGATAGAGACGGCGGATTCGAGTAGGTCCGCGCGACGACCGGCGCCTGCTCTTCGCCGATGGCGCGGCGCGCGATATCGCTCGCAGCCGTCAGGTAGGCGGTCATCAAGGTCGGTGAAATCGCCTGCACGTCGGCGATATTGTCGAAGCTGGCGCTGATCTGATCTTCCGGCAGCCATTCCGCCGGATCGACCGTCAGTCCGAGCACGTCGTGGACGAGGCGCGCGTACTCGGCGCGATTCAACCTTTGAAACGGCCGGCTGCCTGGGTCGCGGCGCTCGAGCGCTGCGAGGTCGAGCTCGCGTTCGAGCGTTTCGACCAGCCACTCGAGCGTGTTGTCGTCGGGTCGCGGCGCCTCCCGCGGCGGCATCATGCCCGCCCGGATCTTGCGGATCATCTTCTCACCGATCTCGGCATTCGATGCAGGGTGGTCGGCATCGAAACGCTGCAGAGTCAGGCCGCCCTGGAGCACGGCGTCGTTGTGGCACAGCACGCAGTACTGCTGCACGAGGGCTTTCGCCGAGCGTTGCTCGACGGCGCCCGCCGCCGTCGGCAGCGAGCTGGCGGCCAGGATTACGAATAGGAATCGCTTCACGCCTGCTCCTGCCGGGCGCCAGCGCCGCCCGGCGGTGTTTTTAGTCAACGTCACGAACATCTGCGTCAACCTTCAATAATACCGCCAAAATACGGCGCCGGATCAGCCGCGGCCGCCGCTGTTACGCACAGCGCGGTCCGAACCGGCCGGCAGCGCGGTGCGCGGTAGAATGCGCTGCTTCGCGCTTGGCGATGCTGAAAAACGACCCAACGAGGACCTGCCCATGCACTCGATCGCTCGACATCAGCGCTTAGGCGCCCTGGCCTCACTGCTCTTGTTCGCGGCCTGCTCGCCGAGGCCTGAGGTTGCGGCCGACCCGGAGCTCGAGCGTCTGGCCGCGCGTGCGCAGAACGTCACGATCATTCGTGACGATTTCGGTGTGCCGCACGTCTACGCAGAGACCGATGCGGACGCCGTATTCGGATTGCTCTACGCCCAGGCCGAGGACGATTTCCCGCGCGTCGAGCGAAACTACTATTGGGCCATCGGCCGGCTGGCCGAGGCCGAGGGCGAGGATGCGCTCTTCAGCGACCTCCGTGCTCGCCTGTACATGACGGTAGACGAGGCGAAGGCGGCGTATGCGGCGTCGCCCGACTGGCTGAAAGCGCTGTGTGAAGGTTTTGCCGATGGGCTCAACTACTACCTGGCGACCCATCCGGAGGTCGAGCCGAAGGTCCTTTCGCGCTTCGAGCCGTGGATGCCGATGTTCTTCTTCGAAGGGTCGATCGGCGGCGACATCGAACAGATTCCGCTGGAAGGGATTGCGGCGTTCTACGGCGAGGGCCGCTCGATCGACGCCGCGGCACTCGAAGCAGCGCGCGCGCCGGCGCTGGGCTACGAGCAACACCTGGGGTCGAACGGCTTCGCGATCGCCGGCGAGCTCACCGAGTCCGGCGATGCGATGCTACTGATCAATCCGCACACGACGTTCTTTTTCCGCGGCGAGGTCCACGTCGTCAGTGAGGAGGGCTTAAATGCCTACGGCGCCGTGACCTGGGGGCAGTTCTTCATCTACCAGGGCTTCAACGAAGACACCGGCTGGATGCACACGTCGACAGACGTCGACTTCATCGATGAGTTCGTCGAGGATGTCGTCGAGGAAGGCGGCAAGTTGAAATACCGCTACGGCGACGAGCTCAGGCCGGTCGAGGTGTCCGAGGTTACGCTCAAATACAAAGACGGTGACGGTCTCGCCGAGCGCACGTTTCCGATGTACCGCACCCACCACGGCCCGATCACTCACATGATCGACGGCAAATGGGTGGCGACCAAAATCAACTGGGAGCCGGTCAATGCGTTGCGGCAGTCCTACATCCGCACCAAGCAGGACGGCCACGAGGGCTTCCGCGAGATGATGGATATCCGCACCAATTCCTCCAACAACACGGTCTACGCGGATTCGAGCGGTAACATCGCCTACTATCACGGCAACTTCGTGCCCAGGCGGGACACGAGATTCGACTACTCGAAACCCGTGGACGGCAGTGACCCGGCGACCGACTGGCAGGGCCTGCACACCGTGGACGAGATCGTCACCGTGCTCAATCCGCCGAACGGCTGGATCCAGAACTGCAACTCGACGCCGTTCACGGCGGCCGGCGCGTTCAGTCCCGACCGCGGGGACTTCCCGGTGTACATGGCGCCCGACGCGGAGAACTTCCGCGGCGTGCACGCGCTGCGCGTGCTCGACGGGGCGTCGGATCTTACGCTCGACTCGCTGATCGATATCGCCTACGACCCGTATCTGCCGGGCTTCGAGAAGCTGATTTCGGGTCTGATAGAGGCCTACGATGCATCCGGGCAGACGCATCCCGACCTCGAAGGACCGATCGAGGCGCTCAGGGGCTGGGACCTTCGCGTCTCCGTCGATTCGGTGCCGATGTCACTCGCGCATTTCTACGGCATGAAGTATCTGTCGGACGGAGAGAATCCGCTGGATCTCGGCGGCATGGCGCTGATCGATTACTTCGGCACGGATTCGCGCCGCGACGAACGGCTGCAGATTTTTGCCGCTACCGTCGCCGAGCTCGAGGCGGATTTCGGCCGCTGGGACACGCCGTGGGGCGAGATCAACCGCTACCAGCGCCTGACCGGTCGTATCGAGCATCGCTTCGACGACAGCGCGCCCAGCCTGCCCGTGGGTATGGCATCCGGTGATTGGGGCGCACTGGCCTCGTTCAGGGCGCGCCGGTACCCGGGGACGAAGCGGATCTACGGCACGTCCGGCAACAGCTTCGTCGCGGTGGTCGAGTTCGGCGACCGCGTCGAAGCCAAGACGTTGTTGGCGGGCGGGCAAAGCGGCGATCCGGATTCGCCGCACTTCGACGACCAGGCGCAGCGCTACGTCGATCGCGAGTTCAAGGACGTTGCCTATTACCGCGAGGACGTCGAGGCGCGCGCGGTCACGACCTATCGCCCCGGCGAGCGTTGACTCACCGGTAAACCCCGACACCGCCGCCACCGGTCGGCGGGAAATGTAAACGATTGTGGCAATGCGCCGATTGGTATCGCGCGCGCGCAATAATCCTCCGGCATTGCGCTGGAGGCAGAAACATGATGGATCTAATGGGATTTGCACGCGACATCGGTCGGCGGCTGTTCGATAAGGACGAGGACGCGGCGGAGGAGATCAGGAAACTGATCGAAAGCAATAACCCGGGCGTCAAGGACCTCAAGGTCAGCTACGACGACGGAATCGTCAGGCTCGGCGGTGAATGCGCTTCCGCCGAAGCCATGCAGAAATGCGTGCTGATGGCCGGCAACGTGAAGGGCGTGCAGGACGTGTACGTCACCAACTTGACCATTGCCAAGGTGCCGCAATCCGAGAGTCACATCACGATCGAGTCGCGGGAGCCTGCGGTCGAGTACTACGTTATTCAGTCCGGCGACACGCTGGGTGCGCTCGCCAAGAAATACTACGGCAATGCGTCGAGCTATCCGCGCA
>JBFGFX010000031.1:0-19865 GCA_041579335.1 Woeseiaceae bacterium
GCGATCAACATCATCGTGACGATCGTCAACCTGCGCGCGCCGGGCATGACGTTCATGAAGATGCCGCTGTTCGTCTGGACCTGGTTCATCACCGCATTTCTCCTGATCATGGTCATGCCGGTGTTGGCCGGCGTCGTCACGATGATGCTGACCGACCGCCACTTCGGCACCAGCTTCTTCCAGGCGGCCGGCGGCGGCGATCCGGTCATGTTCCAACACATCTTCTGGTTCTTCGGCCATCCCGAGGTCTACATCATGATACTGCCGGGCTTCGGCATCGCCTCGCAGATCATCCCGACGTTCGCACGCAAGAAGCTGTTCGGCTATCACTCGATGGTCTACGCGACGGCCTCCATCGCGTTCCTGTCGTTCATCGTCTGGGGCCACCACATGTTCACGACCGGCATGCCGCTGGTCGGCGAGCTGTTCTTCATGTTCGCGACGATGCTGATCGCCGTGCCGACGGGCGTCAAAGTGTTCAACTGGGTGGCCACGATGTGGCGCGGCTCGATGACGTTCGAGACGCCGATGCTGTTCGCGATCGGCTTTGTGATGATGTTCACGATCGGCGGTTTCTCCGGACTCATGCTCGCGCTGGTACCGGCAGACTTCCAGTATCACGACACTTTCTTCGTCGTCGCCCACTTCCATTACGTGCTGTACCCGGGCGCGATCTTCGGCACCATGGCGGCGGTCTATTACTGGCTGCCCAAATGGTGCGGCCACATGTACGACGAGCGCCTGGGTAAGATACATTTCTGGTCGGCCACGATTGCAGTCAACGTCACGTTTTTCCCGATGCACTTCACGGGGCTCGCGGGCATGCCGCGGCGCATCCCGGATTACTCGCTGCAGTTCGCCGACTTCAACATGGTGTCGAGCATAGGCGCCGCGTTCCTCGGCGCGACGCAGGTGCTGTTCCTGTACATCGTCATAAAGACGATCCGTGCCGGCGCTAAGGCCAAGGCGCAGGTCTGGGAAGGCGCGGAAGGTCTGGAGTGGACCGTGCCCTCGCCCGCGCCGTTGCACACTTTCGAGTCGCCGCCCGTCATCGCAGAGGGGCAAGGGCATTGAAGGGTCCCGCCAAGACGACGTTCCTCCTGGTCGGGCTCGCCGTCGGCATGTTCGGCTTCGCGTTCGCGCTGGTGCCGCTTTACGACGTGTTCTGCGAGATCACCGGCCTAAACGGCAAGACCTCGGCCCAAGCCGCGCTCGTCGAGGAGGTCGAGCGGGCCACCCAAGACGGCGATCGCGAGGTGACGATCGAGCTCCTCGGCAAAGTCGCCCGCGGCCTGTCCTGGGAGTTTCGGCCGCTCGACGCCGAGATCACGGTGCGCGCCGGAGAAATGAAGACCACCGCATTCTACGCACGCAACCGCTCGCAGAAGACCATTGTCGCGCAGGCGGTACCCAGCGTGTCGCCGGGCCAGGCGGCCCAGTATCTGAAGAAGCTCGAGTGCTTTTGTTTCGAGCAGCAGGAGCTGGCCCCGGGCGCCGACACCGAGATGGCCGTGAGCTTCATACTGGACGGCGAGCTGCCGGCCGAGATCAACGAGCTCACGTTGTCGTACACGATGTTTCTCGTGAGCGACACCGACGAGGAAACGACCGCCGACACGCGCTTGGGCCAGGCGATCCGGTACAGGCCTTAAGCGATGCAAGAGCCTCCGCGATACTACGTACCGCATAGCAGCATCTGGCCGATCGTCGGCTCGATCGCGCTGTTCGTAACCGCGTTCGGCGGCGTCACTTTTATCCATCAGAGCACCGACAAGGTGGCCGCCGAAGGCAGCTTCGGAGCTTGGATCTTTTTTATCGGGCTGGCGATTATCGCGTTCATGATGGTCGGTTGGTTCGGCACCGTCATCAAAGAGAACCTCAAGGGCATGGTCAGCAAGCGGCTCGACGTTTCATTCCGCATGGGGATGCTCTGGTTCATCGTTTCCGAGGTCATGTTCTTCGCCGCGTTTTTCGGCGCGCTCTTCTACGCGCGCATGATTTCGGTGCCGTGGCTCGCCGGCGCCGGCAACAACCTCGAGACCCACCTGCTTCTGTGGCCCGATTTTGCCGACACCTGGCCGCTGTTCATGACGCCCGGCGGCACGATGACCGAAGCGATGGAGGCGTGGGGGCTGCCCTTCATCAATACGGTCATTCTCGTCACTAGCAGCGTAACGGTCACGTTTGCACATTGGGCGCTGAAGAAGAATCAACGCATCGCGCTGGGATCGTGGCTCGCGCTCACGGTCCTGCTGGGGGTAACGTTTCTGACGCTGCAGATCATCGAGTACGAGCATGCTTACGATGAGCTTGGCTTGAGCTTAGGATCGGGAATCTACGGTTCCACGTTCTTCATGCTGACCGGCTTCCACGGCGCGCACGTGACGCTCGGCACGATCATGCTGGCGATCATGCTGCTGCGGGTGTTCCGCGGCCACTTCACACCCGACAACCATTTCGCGTTCGAGGCGACCAGTTGGTACTGGCATTTCGTCGACGTGGTCTGGTTGTTCCTGTTTACGTTCGTGTATTGGATCTAGCCCGAATACCGCGAGATGAAACCGATGGCAAGCAGAACGAGTAAGACGATTGCGAGACCGACGCGGACGGTAAGAGATTTGACAGTACGTTCCGTCTCGCCGCGATCTTTGACCAAGAAGTAGAGACCGGCGCCCAGGCTGACAATGATGCCGAGCATGACCACGTAAATGAGCAAATCGAACATTGCACTGGCCGAACGCCGCAGGAAGGATCGCAAGAAATGGAATCAGGATGCTTAAACAATGTCAAGGACAGCTGAAATAAGGGTGAAGGTCGACCTCGACAGCGACAACCTGCCGACCAATATCGAATGGCAGGCAAGCGAAGCACAACAAGACGGCCCGGTGGAGTGCCAGTCGTTCATGCTGTCGGTGTGGGATAGCTCGACGAAGACCACGGCGGCGATCGATCTTTGGACGAAGGACACGACAATCGACGACATGAATCTGCATTTCTATCAGGTGTTCCACAAGATGGCCGACACCTATCTCCGGGCGACCAAGAACTCCGATGTTGCAGAGCTGATTCATGAATTCGGCGACGGCTTTGGTAGGACTCTGGGCTTGAGATGACATGAGCGTATCGATCGTCCATACGCTGAGAGTCTTGAAGCCGGCGGCGATGACGGCGCTCGTCGGCTTGCTCGGCCTGATCGCGGGCTACTACGCGAACGCGATGTTCTTCCCCGGCACTCGGCCCGAGCAGCCGATCCAATTCAGTCATCGCGTGCACGCCGGCGACAACCAGATCGATTGCCAGTACTGCCACGTCCAAGCGCGACGCTCGGCCTCGGCGGGTGTCCCGAGCGTAAACAAGTGTATGGGCTGCCACGCGGAGGTGGCCAAGGACCGACCGCAGATCCGGCTGCTGGCGAAGTACTGGGAGGCCGGTGAACCGATTCTGTGGGTCAAGGTGCACGATCTGCCGGACTTCGTTCACTTCACGCACAAGCGGCACGTTGCGGCGGAGATCGAATGCCAGACTTGCCACGGCGCCGTCGAGACGATGGAGGTCGTGAGCCGCGAGGCGCCGGTCAAGATGGGGCTTTGCCTCAACTGCCACAGGCAGCACGAGGTCGAGTTCGGTACCGACTGCTGGACCTGCCACAAGTAACGAGGATCCGACGAACAGCATGCCGAGAGTAGATCGACGACAATTCCTGAAGCTGGTCGGCGCCGGCGGCGTTGGCGCCGGGGCGGGGTTCATGCTGGCGGAATCGATCAAGCATCCGGTCGAGCATCTGATCCCGTACGCGGTGCCGCCCGAGGAGTACAGCCCGGGCATCGCGACCTGGTACAACTCGGTGTGCGGCATGTGTGCGGCAGGCTGCGGCATTACGGTGCGCACGCGCGAGGGCCGTGCGAAGAAGATCGAGGGCAATCCGCTGCATCCCGTCAATCAGGGCCGTCTGTGCGCACTCGGTCAGGCCGGACTGCAGGTGCTCTACAACCCGGATCGCGTGACGACGCCTTTGGTGCAGACCGGCGCGCGTGCAAGCGACGCGTTCGAATCGGCCACCTGGGAAGAGGGCTTGTCGCTGGTCGCGGAGCGCATCCGAGCGGCGCGTGACAACGGCGGCGGCGTCTACTTCCTGAGCCGCGGCGTGCGCGGTCACCTGGCCGAGCTCATCGAGCTGTTCATGAGCGAGCTCGGCTCCGAGCATCTGCTGAATCACGATTTCGCCCACCCGCACTCGCTGTACGCCGCGAGCGAGCGTCTTTTCGGCGAGCGAGACCTGCCCTACTACGACATCCACAACGCCCGCTACGTCATCTCCTTCGGCGCGGATTACTTGAACAACTGGCTGTCGCCCGTGCACCACAGCTTGGGCTTCGGTCACAGCCGCCAAGGCGGCGAGCAACCGCGCGGCCGGTTCGTGCAGATCGAGCAGAAGATGTCGTTGAGCGGGGCGGCGGCGGACGAATGGATACCGGCGCAGCCGGGCACCGAAGGCGTCCTCGCACTCGGCATCGCCCATCGGCTGCTTGCGGCGGGCGTTTATGCAGGCGAAGACGCCGCGGACTGGCGCCGGGCGCTGGCCGCGTACTCGACGAATCGCGTCGCCGATCAGACCGGCGTGCCGAGCGACACGATCACGCGGCTCGCTGACGAATTCGCGCGCGCCTCGCCCGCTCTCGCGATCGGCGGCGGCGCCGCGGCCGAACACACCAACGGCGTCGATGCGCTGGTCGCCGTCAACGCGCTCAACTATTTGGTCGGCAATATCGGCGAAGCCGGCGGCGTCGTCTTCAATCCGCCGCCGGTGTCCGGCGCCGCGACCAGGCGGCAAGCGAATTATCAGACGATGCGCGATCTCATCGCCGACGCACGTAGCGGCGCCATCGCGGTATTGATCGTCAACGACACTAATCCGGTGTTCTCACTGCCGCGTTCGTCCGGTTTTCGCAACGCGCTGTCCGCGATCCCCACGATCGTGAGTCTGTCGAGCTTCATGGACGACACGACCGTGATGGCCGACGTCGTTCTACCGTCGCACACCTATCTGGAAAGCTGGGGCGACGACGTGCCCGAACCGGGCGTCGGTTTCTCGATCAGCGCCGTCTCGCAGCCGGTGGTATCGCCGCTCTACAGCACTCGCGGCACCGGCGACATCGTTCTCGGGCTGGCCGCCAAGCTCGGCCTCGGCCGGGCGCTTCCCTGGGCCGACACCAAGATGTTCCTGCGCGATCGTTGGCGCGCGATCTACGAGCGCGGCGCGACGGACGCGGCCGACTTCGACACCTTCTGGCGCGAGGTGCTGCGCTCGGGCGTGTGGGGCGAGAACGTGCGTCGTGATCATCAGCTAACCGTCGATCGCAGCGTCATCGAAACGATCGACGTGCCGCCCGCCGAATTCGCCGGATCGCCCGACGACTACCCGTTCATCCTGCATCCGTTCCTCTCGACCACGATGCACGACGGGCGCGGCGCCAATCTGCCGTGGATGCAGGAGCTGCCGGAACCGATGACCAGCGTCGTGTACGGCTCGTGGATCGAGATGAATCCGACCACCGCCGCCGACTTGGGACTCGCAGACGGCGACCTCGTGCAGGTCGCGTCGGAGCACGGCAGCGTCGAGGTGCCGCTGATCGTGTTCCCGGCCATCATGCCCGACGTCGTCGCAATGCCCATCGGCCAGGGTCATGAGTACCTCGGCCGCTACGCCCGGCATCGCGGCGCGAATCCGATCCAGATCCTGGCGCCGCGCCTGCAGCGCGGCTCCGGTGCACTCGCAACGGCTGCGACCCGAGTCAGCGTCGTCGCCACCGGCAGGCGGGCGCCCGCGGTGCGCACCGGCGGCGAGTCGCGACAGCTCGGGCGGGGCATCGTGCGCTCCACGGGCGACGACGATGCCGGCACCGCGGGACACAGCGTCAATCTGCGCGGCATTCCGATCGTGGTGAAACAAGCATGAACTTTATCGAGCGATTCGCGGCGAGCTGGCGCGAGTACCGTAAGCCGGGCTATTACGATAGGTTCGACTATGCCTGGACGATGACCATCGATCTCGATCGCTGCACCGGATGCAGCGCCTGCGTCACCGCATGTCAGGCCGAGAACAATGTCCCGATCGTCGGCGAGGAGGAGATCGCCAAAGGCCGCAAAATCCAGTGGATTCGCATCGAGCGCTACTGGGAGGGCGAGTTCCCGGACGCGAAACTCAAGTTCATCCCGATGCTGTGCCAGCACTGCGACGCTGCACCCTGCGAGACCGTGTGCCCGGTGTCCGCGACCTACCACAATCAGGACGGCCTGAACGTGCAGGTCTACAACCGCTGCATCGGCACGCGTTCCTGCGCCGTTTATTGTCCGTACGAGGTCCGCTACTTCAATTATTACGACCATCATTGGGACCCGCCGCTCGAGCAGCAGCTCAATCCCGACGTCTCGGTCCGCGAGAAGGGCGTCATGGAGAAATGCACGTTCTGCATACAGCGCATACGCCAGGCGAAAGATCAAGCCAAAGACGACGGCCGGCGACGAGTCAAAGACGGCGAAGTGCAACCGGCATGCGTGCAGACCTGCCCGAGCGAAGCCTTGGTCTTCGGCGATCGACAGGATCCGGACAGCAAGGTGTCGAAGCAGATGAACGATCCCCGTGCATACCGCGTTCTGGAGGACCTCAACACCTCGCCCTCCGTCGTCTATTTGAAGAAGGTCGATGCCGATGCAGACTGACGGCCACAAGCTCGGGTTTGCAGACGTCAACAACGACGTCGTCCGGTCGCTCGTCGTGACGGGGCGCAATTACTACATCACGCTCGGCACCGCGCTCACCGTGATGCTGGCCTGCTTTTTCTTCCCCTGGTTCTATCAGCTGTTCTACGGCATCGGCGCCGCCGGCATGAACCAGCCGACCGTCTGGGGCACCTATCTCGCCAGCTTCATCTTCTGGATCGGCCTGAGCCACTCCGGCACGCTGCTGTCGTGCGTCCTGCACATCACGAACAGCGAGTGGCGCAAAGCGATGTACCGCAGCGCCGAGGCGATGACCCTGTTCTCGCTGATGGTGGCGGCCATGATGGTGATGGTGCACGTGGGCCGTCCGTGGTTCATTCATTGGGCCGCCCCCTATCCCAATCAGATGGAGATGTGGCCGAACTTTCGCTCGCCACTCTTGTTCGACGTCATGGCGATCACGACCTATCTGACCGGCAGCCTGATATTCATCTATATGGGCTCCATCCCCGATTTCGCGGCGGTCCGCGATCGGACGACCGGTTGGCGACATCACCTGTACGTGCTCTTGTCGCTCGGCTGGCGCGGCAGCGACACCGAGTGGCATCGGCTCGGCTGGGCCTACACGTTCCTCGCCGTCTTGATCATCCCGCTGGCGGTCTCGGTCCACAGCATCGTCTCCTGGGATTTCGCGATGTCGATCGTGCCCGGCCTGCATCAGACGATCTTCGCGCCTTATTTCGTCGTCGGCGCCATCTACTCGGGCACGGCCGGCATCGTCACCGTGATGTATTTCTTGAGGAAATACATGAAGTTCGAGCAGTACATCACGACGCTGCACTTCGACAACCTCGGTCGGCTGCTCCTGGTGCTGTCGCTCCTGTGGTCGTACATCAATATCTTGGAGCTGTTCACGGGCTGGTACAGCGGCACCTCGACCGAGTACGAGCAGCTCAAGTACAAGCTGACGGGCTACTACGCGCCGCTCTACTGGGAGATGATCCTGTTCTGCGCGATCGCGCCGCTGCTCCTGATCTCGAAACGGTTCCGAACGTCGTTCGTGCCGATGCTGATCTTGTCGATCGCGATCAACATTGGCATGTACACGGAACGCTTCCTGATCATCTCGACGACCCTGTCGCGACAGTACCTGCCCGAGAGCTGGCGGCTGTACGTGCCGAGCCTGGTCGAGCTGTCGATCATCGTCGGTTCCGTTGCGATGTTCGTCACGCTGTTCCTATTGTTCGTCAAGATCTTCCCGAGCGTCTCGATCTACGAGGTCAAGGAGACGATGCCGACACCCAAAGCTGAAAAAGGTGATCTGGAATGGCAGGCAACGCCCTAGGGCTATTCGGCGACCCCGCGTCGGCCCTGGCGGCGGCCGGCAAGCTCAAGGGTGCCGGCTTCGAGCGGCCGGAGCTGATCTCGCCGATCCCTATCCACGGCGTCGAAGAGGTGCTTGGTCCGAAGAAGTCCGTGATCAAACGCTTCACGTTCTTCGGTGGGCTGTTCGGCGCGCTGGGCGGCTTCGGCTTGGCCGCCGGCACGGCCGTCCTGTACCTGCACCCCACCGGCGGCAGGCCGATCATCACGTTCCCGCCGTTTCTGATCATCACCTACGAGATGACGATTCTCTGCGGCATCCTGGCCACGGTCTTAGGTTTCCTGATCAGCGCGCGACTGCCCGCGATCAGCGAACGTGTCTACGAGCCGCTGGCCGCGATCGACAAGTTTGCCGTGACCGTGCCGTGCAACAGCGACGAACACTACACGCGAGCCGAAGCGATCTTGAGAGAGGCCGGCGCCGAGGAAATCAAGCACATCGACGAGGTCGAGTCGTGACGTTCTGGCGACGCTTCCGCCCGATCGCGGTGGCGCCGGTCGTGCTGGCCGCGGCGTCCGCGGCGTTTGCGTTCCCGTGGGACAAAGACATGGTCGACCAGCCGTCGGAGAAGGCACAGGAATCGGTCGCGCCACCCGATCCCGGCTCGGTACCGATCGACGGCGGTGAGACGATGCCGGTGCCGCTGACCGATGAACAGAGCTCCGACATGAAAGACGCTGCGGCGGCAGTCGAGAACCCGGTGCCCCCTACCGAGGAGTCGATCGCGCGCGGCAAGTACTTCTACGAGGTGAACTGCCTCGTCTGCCACGGTGCCACGGGAGTCGGCGACGGGCCCGTCGGCTCAAAGTTCGTCGAGAAAGCGCCGGTCGATCTGAACGACGCTTACACACAGGATCAGACCGACGGGCAGCTGTTTTTCACCCTGACCCGCGGCCGGGCCAAGATGCCGTTCTATCGCGACGCGCTGAGCCCGACGGAGCGCTGGGACGTCATCAACTACGTCAGGTTTGCATTCGGCGGGGCGAGACCGGTCGCCCATGTTCCGGTGGACGATAACCCGCTGGACGATAACCCGGTGGCCGATGACTAGCCCGAGGCTACAGCGCGGCGCCGTGGCCCTCAAGCTGCTGATCGCGGTCTTTCTCGTCGGCGCAGCGGCGTTCGTCTACGGCGTTGCCAGCACCGAGATCGAACCCGATTTCGCGCTGTTGACGGTGTCCTACCTGTTCCTGCTCGGCATCAGCCAGGCCGGCGTCGTCTTCACGGCGATCTTGAGGCTGGTCAAGTCGGATTGGGGTAAGCCGTGGTACCGCCTGGCGGAGCTCTCGACCTTGGCCTATTTCCCGTTTGCGATCGTCGGTTTCCTGTTGATCTACCGGTACGGCCGTGACGACCTGTTCTATTGGCTCAATCCGTCGCCCGGAGACCATCTCAGTCCGTGGCTCGATATCGATTGGCTGTTCATCCGCGACCTGGGCGGACTGCTGCTGTTCTACGTCCTCGCTGCGATCTATGCCGGTAAGAGCCTCAAGCCCGATTTGGCGCAAGGCGACGGCGCCGCGTCGGTCGATCACGACAAGACCGAGCGTCAGCTGTATCTGTTGTCGCCGATCGTGCTATTGGGTTTCATCGTCAGCAACACGTTCATCGCCTGGGACTTCGCGATGATGCTGATCCCGCACTGGCACAGCACGGTGTTCCCGATCCACTACTGGTTCGGCAACGTGTTTGCAGGCTCGGCGGCAATGATCGCGATCGCGGTCGTCATGCGCAAGACGGACGGGGGCGAGCACTTCGGTCCTTATCAGATCAAGAGCCTCGGCATGCTCGTCACCGGCTTCACGTTGATGTGGCTGTACTTTTTCTGGGCGCAGTTCTTCGTCATCTGGTTCGGCAACCTGCCGCATGAGAGCGAGCCCATCTGGCGGCAGATGTACGGCCACTACAGCCCGTACTTCTGGATCATGCTCACCGGCTGCTTCTTCCTCCCATTCGTCACGTTCCTGTTCGCCGTCGTCAAACGCTCGCTCTTGGCCATGTGCATTATCGCGTTCGCGATCAATCTCGGCGTCTGGTTAAACAAGTATCTGATGATCGTTCCGGTGTTGTCGCCGGACGATCGGCCTTTCGATCAGTGGATCGACGTATTGCTTGCCCTGGGTCTCCTGGCCGGGTTCCTGGCGGTGATCACCCTGCTGGCGATGCGCTTGCCCGTGTATTCACGATGGGAGATGAGTCGCGAGTCTTAATTGGAGGATTCGCCGATCAACGACCTTCCCGATGACAGTGCTCCGCGTCTACCCGGTAACGTCATCGTCGCTACCGGCGCCGTCATCGCGGTTCTCCTCGGCATCCCGAGCTTCTTCATCGGACTCTTCGGCGTCGGCGGCGTGCTGTCCGGCGAGAAGATCGTGGCCGGCACCCTCGGCGCGTTATGGGGCTACATGGCGTCGGTTGGCGCGTACGAGCTGAACCGCCGCAAATTCGACTGGCAACGAGGTCGCCGGTATCGCGACCGGCATCTCCTCGCCGGCACGCTGGCGGTCTCGATCGGCCTGATCTTGAGCGGAGCCCTGCACGAGACGATGCCCGCACTCGCTATCGTTCCGGCGCTCTCGGCGATCAAGCAGGCGAACGACGGCCACGCCTCGAAGTACCCGGCGCTGCTGCATACCGCGGTGTTGGCCGTGGGCTTGACAATCGGCATCTGGTTCTACGTGGATGGCGTCACCGGCAAGATCTGGGTCGAGCGACTCGCCTCCCTGCCGTGACGGACGCTGCCGCCGCGAGTCGGCGACAGCGGTCCGAGCAGGAAAGAGCCGGCCGTAAGCCGGGTTCTGTCGTGGGCAATCATTCATCTGGGACAGCCGTCACCGGCTGCCTCTAGCGACCTACCCGGGAGTCCGCTCAGGCGCACGGTGCGGGCTAAAAGCCCGCGCACTCCCCTATTTGGTCTTGCTCCAGGCGGGGTTTACCCTGCCGCGGCGTGTTACCACCCGCGCGGTGCGCTCTTACCGCACCTTTTCACCCTTACCGGCGTCCAAAGGAACGCTTAGGCGGTGTATTTTCTGTGGCACTTTCCATGAGCTCGCGCCCTCCAGGCGTTACCTGGCGCCCTGCCCGATGGAGCCCGGACTTTCCTCCGGCGCTTGACTAAAGCGCCGGCGATTGCCTGGCCGGCTCTTACCCACTCGGACCGCGAATCATACCGGAAATTCCGTCGATGACGGCCGGCTGGCGGGGAACGCGCCCGCCTTCGGCAGCATCGCGGGCACGGGACGGCCGAGCTCGGCCTCGAGCCAGCGACTCGCCGCGATGATTTTCTCCAGCGAGACGCCGGTCTCGACGCCGGATCTGGATAGCAGATACACCAGGTCGTCGGTCGGGATGTTGCCGGTCGCCAAGGGGGCGAACGGACAGCCGCCGATACCGCCGATGCTCGCGTCTATCGACTGGGCGCCGGCGTCGAGCGCCGCCTGCGCGTTCGCGAGGCCCGTGTTGCGCGTGTTGTGCAGATGGAATCGCAGCGGGATCTCACGGCCGAGCTCGGCGCGAAGCTCGGCGACGAGCTCCGTGATTTGCGCCGGCACCGCGACACCGATGCTGTCCGCGATGCCCAGCTCGGCCGGGCCCGCCTGCATGACCTTAGCGGCAATGTCGAGGACGCGCGACATCGGCACCTCGCCTTCGTACGGGCAGCCGAACGCGGACGAGATCATGACGTTCGCGATTTTGCCCGCGTCCTGCGCGCGCCGCGCGATGTCGAGCCAGGCGTCGATGGAGGCCTGCGTCGGCACGCCCTGATTGCGCTGGTTGTAGGTATCGCTCGCGACGATGACCATGCCGATCTCGTGCACTTTGGTCTCGAGCGCGCGCTCGAGACCCCGCTCGTTCATGAGCAGGCCGATGTAGGACACACCCTCGATGTCGGGCAACGCGGCGATCAGCTGCTCGGCATCGGCCATCTGCGGCACCCGCTTCGGATGCACGAAGCTCGCGACTTCGAGGCGCTTGATGCCCGCGTCGATCGCGAGCTCGATGAACTTCCGCTTGGTCGCCGTAGGCAGGACCTCGGGCTCGCTCTGCAGGCCGTCCCGTGGCCCGACCTCGACGATGCTGACCCGTCTTTTGTCCGTCATGCGCTCACGCGTTCGCTTCGAGGTACGTCAACACGTCGCTCTCCCTCACGACGTCGGCGTATTTCGCGTTCATGTCGAACAGGTTCGACTCGTGCGGCGCTTCGTGCCGGTCGCCGCAGGCGTCCGCGACGACGATCGGTATGAAACCGTGGCACATCGCATCGACGCAGGTCGCACGAATGCAGCCGCTCGTGGTGAGTCCGGTGATGATCAGCGTATCGACGTTCATCGTGTGCAACGTCGATGCCAGCGACGTGCCGAAGAACGCGCTCGGATACTGCTTCGAGACGACGATCTCATCCGCGGCGGGATTCAATCCCTGCACCCAGGCGCCCATCGGATTGCCGACGACGAAGTTCTTCAGCACCGGCGCCTTGCGGAAGAAGACGCCACCGTCGGTGCCGCCTGCGTGATACACGACGTTCGTGTAGACGACCGGGACGCCCGTTGCTCGCGCCGCGTCGCGTATGCGCAGTGCTGACGCGAGCGCATCGGCGACGTCGGCGTACAGGGCGCAGTCCTCGTCGAAATACGCCTGCACGAAATCCACCAGAATCAAGGCGGGCCGCTCGCCGAAACCGAGCCGATTGTCGAAGGCCTTCTTGTAGTTGTCGGCAAGCCGATTCGCCACCGCGGTCCTCGTTGCTCTTAGAAACGGTAGGAGAACTCGGCACCGTACGCGTCGGCAGCCGCCTGGTGATTGAACGAGCCGCCGAACTCGGGCGCCGGGATGATCTCTTCGAGGTATTCCTCGTCCGTGATGTTGCGTCCCCAGACCGCGACGCTCCAGTTCTCCGCCTCTATCCCTACGCGCAGGTTCAACGTACCGTAGTCGTCGCGCCGCGCGCGCGAGAAATCCGAGTTGATGCTGCCGAGCGCCGGGAAGAACACCTGCCAGATCGTCGGCGTCTGCTCGCCCTGCAAGGTATGGAACCAGGTCTCGCCGACGTGCTGGTAGTCCGCGCGGGCAAAGAACTCCATGTCGCCGCCGACCGGCAGGACGAGCTGCGAGCCTAAGTTCCAGGTCGTGTCGGGCGCCTGCGGCACGTCGTTGCCGACGGACAGCGGCCGATTGTCGTTGCGCTCGATCTCGGAATCCAAGAGCCCCAAGCCGCCGTAGATGGACAGGCTGTCCGTCGCGAGCCAATTGAAATCGGCTTCGAAGCCTTGGATCTTGGTCTCCTCGATTGTCGTGACGACCCGCAGCAGACCGAACGGCCCGGCGAAGAACTCGAAGAACTGATTGTCGTCGACGTCGGTGCGGAACAATGCCGCGTTGACTCGCAGCCGTCGATCCAGCCACTCGGTCTTCATGCCGATCTCGAACGCGTTGGACACCTCCTTGTCGTATTCATCCCTGATGACGAGCTCTGCGTCGACGCACTCGCCGGGCGCGGTCAGCGGCACCGCCGGGCAGCCCGCGCCGCTCGAGTTGAACCAGAAGTTCAACAGCGCCTCGCTGCCGATCGAGTTGAAGCCGCCGCTGCGGAAGCCGATTCCCCAGCTCGCGTAAACGTTGACGGCGTCGTTCGCGCTCCAGCGCCAGGTCACCTTCGGCTGCAGCTGATCGAAGTCGCGGCTGCGCTCGGGAATCGGGTCGAAGTTGGCGTTGAACGCCGGATTGATCGGCCCGGGCGCGAACGTGGGTGGAATCAGCGTGTTGACGTTCAGCCCGGACGCCGTCGCCGCGGGAACCTTGTTACGGACCTCGCGGTCCTCGTTGTCGTAGCGCAGAGCGACGGACAGCACCATCGCTTCGCCGAGATCGAAGCTCACCTCACCGAACACCGCGAACACGGTCGTCTCGAATTCGTCC
This sequence comes from Woeseiaceae bacterium, assembly GCA_041579335.1. GTDB lineage: Bacteria > Pseudomonadota > Gammaproteobacteria > Steroidobacterales > Woeseiaceae > JBFGFX01. The sequence continues at coordinate 14,021 of JBFGFX010000031.1, forward strand.
CAGAACAGGAGGTCGGTCGGGTTCGGACCGCTCGCGGGAACGTAGGGCTGCCGCAGGAAGCCCATGCCCTGGTCCGCGCCGTAGGCGACGACGACCTCGCGATCGATGTCGGTGAAATACGCACCCGCGATCCAGCGCAGCGGCTGATCCTGCGGCGAGGTCAGGCGGACTTCGAAGCTCGCATCCTGCTGATTGCGCTCCTGGTACTGGAAGCCGTCGCAGGCCGTCGGCGTGTAGGGGCCGTAAACGCCGGCGAAGTCGAAGTCGTTGTTGGGCGGAAACATGCCGTTACCCGGCGGGAACACGCCGAACGGCTGAAAGAACGGCCCGAACAGGTCGGTGCGGCCGGTGCCGCCGGGTATGAACGGGTCGTTCGGATCGACGTTGTTGAAGAGCGTGCGATCGTCGCGACACGACGTCAGCAGCTCGTAGCCATAGAATGTCGCGCTGGTGCCGTCGGACAGCAGGTACTCGTCGAGATCGTTGTACGAGCCGATTAGGGTGAGCTCGCCCAGGTCGGTCTCGTAGTCCATCTTCGCCGCGAGCTCGGTGGTGGTCTGCTCGTTCTCGCCCGGCACGTTGAACACGTAGCGGAAGGTCATGTCGTTCACGTCCTGAAAGAACGTGCCGCTACCGAACACGGTCTCGAACAGAGGGATCGCGAACGCCGCGTTGAAGTTGATCGCACCGCCCTCGACCTCCGAATGCGCCGCACGGAAATCCCAGCGCATGCGATCGTTCGCGTCCCACAGCAGTCGGCCGCGAACGGTGAAGTCTTCCAAATAATCGACGCCGGTCGGCGCGTTCTCGAAGGCGTTTTCGTAAAAGCCTTCCGTATCTCGGTAGCTGGCCGCGATCGTGCCGCGGGCCGCGTCGCCCAGCGGGCCGCTCAGCCTGAGCGACGCTTTCTTCAGATCGTCGTTGCCGGCGCCTACCTTGACCTGGCCTTCGAACTCCTCGCCCGGCTCCTTGGTCGTCACGAGGATCGCGCCGGCCACGGCGTTGCGGCCGTAAAGGGCGCCCTGCGGGCCCTTCAGCACCTCGATCTGCTGGACGTCGACGAGCTCCTCGTTGAAGCTGTTCGGATTCGTGCTCAGGATACCGTCGACGACATAAGCGAAGGTGGATTCCGCGTCGCGCGTGGATACGATCCCGCGGATGCTCACCTGCGTATCGCCGACGTTCGCGGTATCGACGATGGTGACGTTCGGCATCAGCGTGATGAAGTCCACGGGCCGCTCGATGCCGGCTTTGTCGATCGTGTCCTCGGTGAAGGCCGTGATCGCTATCGGCACCTCCTGCAGGCTTTCCTGGCGCTTGCGCGCGGTCACTACGATTTCTTCGATGGCGACGGCGCCCTGCTGAGCCGCGACGGGCGTCGACCAGAAAGCCGCCGAGCTCGCGCACAGCGCGGCGACGGCCAGACTCAGTTCGTTGTTGTTCATACCAGCGTGCTCCCCCTCGAATCGTTGCCGACTATGGTAAAAGCTCGTCGGCGACCGGAACAGCCCACAGCAGCATAAGCGGTGGCGTTGCCCGGAAAGACATAAAAGCCTAACATTAAGTCATTTTAGCACGCGGCTCGGAGTACGCGACAATTCCTGAGCAGACGACCGTCATCCTGATCTCGCTGATCGTCTATAAAGTGACCCTGATCGGCATCGGTCTGTGGGCGTCGCGCCGCGTGCACGACGAAGCCGATTTCCTCTTGGGCGGCCGTAATCTGGGGCCGTGGGTGGCCGGCCTCTCCTACGCGGCGAGCACGTCCTCCGCCTGGGTGCTCTTGGGCTTCTCGGGCTTCGTGTTCTCGTTCGGGCTGTCCGCGCTGTGGATGGTGCCGGGCATCTGGGGCGGCTACGTCGTCATGTGGGTCTGGTTCGGGCCGCGCGTTCGAGCCGAGTCCAGCGAGAATCGCTGGGTCACGCCGACCGAGTTCCTGTGCGCCAACGTCGAGCCGCGCGCGAAGCTCAAGATTGCGGCGCTAGCGACGTTTCTCATCACATTCTGCTTCATCTTCTACATCGCCGCGCAGTTCGACGCCGCCGCAACGGCGTTCCGCACCAACTTCGCGATGGGCGGCGCGAGCAGCCTGCTCGTGGGCGCCGGCATCATCCTGATCTACTGCCTGCTCGGCGGCTTCTGGGCGGCGAGCATCACCGACTCACTCCAGGGCATCGTCATGATGCTCGCCGCGGTCACCGTCCCAGCGCTGGCCGTCTGGCAGGCCGGCGGGCCGGCCGAGATTGTGTCGACGTTGAGCGGGCTGGAGGGGACGTTCATGGACTGGAGCGGCGGGCATTCGGGCTTCGTGCTGCTGGGCCTTGTGCTCGGCCTCGCCGGCATCGGGCTCGGCACGCTCGGTCAGCCGCACCTCCTGGCGCGGCTGATGGCGGTCAGAGGCGAGCGCGAGCGCCGCCAGGGATTCCTGATCGCGTTCGGCTGGGGCGTCATCGTCTACATCGGCATGTCCTGGCTTGCGCTCGCGGCGCGCAGCATGGCGCTTTCGCCCGGCTCCGGCGAGCAGATCTTCTACCTGCTCGCAGAAGAGCTGCTGCCACCGGTCTTGGCGGGCATCGTCATCGCGGCGATCTTGTCGGCCGTGATGTCGACCGTCGATTCGCTGCTCCTGGCGGCCTCCGCGGCCGTAGCGCACGACCTCCAGTTGGCCCGCTATTTTCAGCTCAGCAAGCTGTGGATGTCGCGCATCGTCATGACCGGCATCGTCTTCGCGGCCGTAATCCTGGCGTTGTTCCTGCCCGAGACGATCTTCAATCGCGTGTTGTTCGCGTGGAACGCGTTGGGCGCCGCGTTCGGCCCGTTGATCATCGCGCGCGTCATGAACCGCGAGCCGCCCGCGGCCGCGCGCTTCTGGAGCATCGTCATGGGCTTCGGACTGACCGTCTTTTTCTATTCGTTCGGCACGGTCGCGGTCGACGGAGCGAGCGGCATGACCCGCTGGCTCGCCGCGCTCGCGCAGCTGCCGGGCGACCCGTTCGAGCGATTCATTCCGTTTATTCCACCGCTCATGATCGTCTTCCTGTGGCCCGCGGCCGGACGCATCGAGGGAGTCAAGGAGGCAACGACGTGAAGCTCATACGCGCCGCGACCGTGTCGGTCCGCGACCTCGACCAATCGGTGAGCACGTATACGGAATGGCTCGACTATCGCGTCGAGGAACAGGGCGACGTCGATGCCGATCTCGCCGCGAGCTGGGGCTGTCCGGGCGCGGCCGGGCGGCGCTCGGCGGTGCTCAGACCCGCCTCGGGCCGCGACATCTTCATACGCTTCGTCGAGAACGAGCCGCATCCCGACTACGTGCCGCTGCGCACTTACGGCTGGGCCGCGATCGAGGTCTGCGTGACCGACGTGCTCGCGGTGAACGAGCGCATGCTTGACTCGCCGTTCGAGATCATCGGTCCGCCGCGGGAGATTGAGGGCCTGGAGGCGATCTATCCGATGCAGGTCAAGGGGCCGGACGGCGAGATCGTCTACTTCACGCAGATCCGCGGCGATCTGCCCGAGTTCGATCTGCCGCGTGCCGAAACCCTGATCGACCGATTGTTCATCCTCGTGCTGGCCTGCTCGGACATGAACGCGTCGCTCGACTGGCTCGAAGAGCACGTCGGTTTCGCCGTCGGCCGGCGCAAGCTCGAGATCGTCTACACGATGCTGGCCAAAGCGTTCGGCCTGCCCGAGGAGGACCTGCACGTGATCTCGACGATGGTGCACGGCCGCGACGTCTTCTTGGAGCTCGATCAGCTGCCGAGCATCGCGACCGAGCGGCCGGGCGCGGCCGGCGAGCTGCCGCAGGGCGTCGCGATCGGCACCTTCTGGCACCCGGATTTTGATGCAGTGGACGCGAAGGGCCGCGACCTCTGGATCACGCCGCCGACCGAGCGCCAGTCGGTCGTCTACGGCGGCAAGCGCGCCGGCACGGTGCGCGCGCCGGACGGAACCTTGGTCGAGATCGTCGAGGCCTGAGCGTTAGATCCTCTCGAAGTCAGCGAGTGACGAAAACGTCCTTGAGTGCCTTGTGCGTCCTGCGGGACCACCCCTCCACAGGACCCTCTCCGGACTCTGCAGGCCCCGCGTTTGTTGCCGTAATGATTGTCACCCCCGTACCCGGATAGTCGTAAATTACCGCGTTTCCTCCGAAGCTCTCCTGGCCGCTCGAGAACCTGACCTGGAAACCATCATCAGTCTTTCGTCCAAACCAGTTGAAGCCGATCTCCGTACCACTCGGAAGCGTGAGGTGATTTCCCATCAGCATTCCTGTGCTTTCCTCTGTGAGGATTTCGTGATGCTTCAGTGCTCGCATGAAAGCGTGCAGATCGCGGACGGAAGCCCTCATTCCGGTAGCCCCGCGAAACCCCCAATTTGCTTTCGCGACTTGTTTGGCGACCTGCGTAGCAACCGGAGGCACGCAAGTCCCGCTCTCAATCGGCATTCCCCAGAAGCCCGAATTCCTCATACCGGCCGGGTTTAGGATCTGTGTACTCAGAAACTCCTCGTAGGTCCTGCCCGAACCGATCTCGACGATCATTGCGAGCAGATTGTAGTTGTCGTTCGCATAGAGGAACTGCTCCCCCGGTCTTGCCTTCAATTCCGGCGCAAGCAACGATTTCTGAGCGGTCGCCCGGTCGCTTATCCCATCGGCGGCATACTGCTGTTGCAGACCCGATGTGTGCGTGAGCAAATGAAACAGCGTAATACCAGATTTGTCCGTGGGTACGCCGGGCAGGTAATCGGCTATGGAGTCTCTGATATCCAAAATCTCACGCTCGTGGAGCAGGAGTACGGCAACCGCCGTGAACTGCTTCGTAATAGAGGCTATCCAGTACGACGGGACGCAGGCGCTATCGCCCTCGACGCCGGAATCTCGAACATAGATGCGGTCGTCACGCCACTCGACGAGCACCGAGCCGCTGTATCCCAGTTGTTCGAGCTCAGCAAGCGCTCTATCTGCTTTTTGGCGCATCGCGCCATCGGCGTGGGTCACGGCGCAACAAGAAAGAATAGCCATCGCCAGCAGCAGGCTCGAAGCTGAAATATTGGGTTTATTCTTCATCAACTTGATTCTCCTTCAGTGCATTCAGCGCGAGTCGTAGCCAACTCAGCCTGACTTGATTCTCTTCTCGAATGGCTAATCTCGTGATTTCGTAGAGGCGTGCATCGCCGACGAACTCCTGTTCTTCGTATTCCCGAATCACGGCTTCCTGGCGCTCGACCAGATCAATCGTCTTTTTCAACCAGGGAATCTGCGCCGCCTTTGGCAGCAGGCTGAGGTTCAAAAGCCGTGATCGAATCGGGTCATACGTGCCGATCATCTTCGGATCATCCAGTCCGGTGATCCAATCCCGGACCTTCTTGCGGCCTTCGCCGGTTACGAGATACCGTCTTGTTCCGCGTCCATCCGATCGTGTGTCCGCAACTGCTAAAAGACCGCGATCCTTAAGCCTCCCGACCAGCGGGTATATAGATCCGGCACTGCTGCTGAATCGAGTCGTCGTCGATTTTTCGAAGCTGCACCGAACCTCGTAAGGCGTACAAGGGGCGCGGCGCAGGATGTAGGCGATGGTCACGGCCTCGAGATCGGTGAGGGTGCGCTCGTCGTCGCGATTTGGCTTCATTGATAAATAGTACTATTAGTACTATTGAAATCACAAACGTGCGGTCACCCCGAGAAACTGGTCGTACTGCCCAATAACTAACCATCTGTTTTCAATAGCATTTTGAATACAATGACAGCTCCCTGATTCCACCCCGAGGGACCTGTCATGCCCGCTAGCCTCACGCCGATCGACGCGCTCGATCGGGACATCCTGAACCTCTGCACCCGCATCAA
>JBFGFX010000032.1:0-19703 GCA_041579335.1 Woeseiaceae bacterium
CGTCGACGTTCCAGAGGCTCATTGCAACGTTCGAAGCGCCGGCACGCTCCCATGCGCGCGTCATGCCGATCGTGCCGATGTCGAACTCCTTGCCGAGACCGGTCTGACAGGCGCTCAATACCACGAGCGGGGCGCCCGTCAATTTAAAATTCTGGATCTCCGCCGCCGCCAGCCGGCTGCTCGATAGCAGCAGGAAGCTCGCATCTCGAGGGTTCGTCCAACTCGCGATACCGTGTGTGGCGAAGTAGACAATCGCCAAGTCTGGATTGTCCGAAATCGCGTTCACGACGTTCGATTTGGTTGCCCGCTCGCCCAAGAACGGGTCCGCACCGACGAATGCAGCCACGGTCGCGGCCTCTTCGCGGGCGCCCGGCAACGGGGGGAATTCCCACTCGTTGTCCGCGGCGATCGGGTCGCCGACGACCAGCGCCGATCCGGCTCGTACCTGCCTGACCGGCGGCGCGTCGCGCATGACGAAGAGACCCGGCAGTATCACGATCGACGCAACATCGACGAGCATCCTGTCCTGATCGATCGGCAGCGCCGCGAGGGGCAGGGTGGCAATCTGCGCCACCGGTGCGACCAATACCGTATCGTAATGGCCGTCCAGGAGCGCTACGCGCACCTCGTCTGGGAGCAAGAGCTCACCAAGTTCATGAAGCGCTTCCTGCGGGACGACCGGGCTGGCGGCCGCCATCGGCAAAGCCGCAGGACTGATACCGCGTTTACGCGGACTCCTCAAGCGCTCGCTCTCCGTTACGCCGAGCGACGATCGCAACACCCGGCTCCAGTGAGCCAAGTCAAAAAACGGTGGCGACGGCACGACTGCCGCGGTGACCTTGTCTTTGGAAACCAACCAGCTGCAAGTGCGATCGTCCGATACGGCATAGAACAACAGTGCGGTGCGCCGCGGTTCGAGATCCGTTAGGAACTGTTGGATATCGGTCAGCGTCGTGGCCGTGAAGTCCTCCGGCAACTCGCCTTGATGGTAATAGGTGTCGAGAAACTTCCTGTTCAAACGATAGCTGTGTTCCTCATACGCCCGCGCGGCGCGGATGAATTCCGACGTCGACGCCTCGCGGCAGTGGGCGAAGAACTGTGCGTCCGCCTGATAAGGCAGGCCGACGCATAGCAGCGCGAGAAAGGCGCGCACGCCGGCGCAGGCTCCTGCGCGACTAAGCAACGAGAACGGCCGCCCGTTCGGCGAGCGCCGCAATAGTCCGCGTCGGGTTGCGGCCGACCGCCTCGGGTACCACCCCGGAATCCATGACGTAGAGATTCTCGTAGCCGAAGACGGCGCCCTTGTGATCGACCACGCCGCTGTCGCGATTCGTGCCCATGTTGCAGCCGCCGAGTGGATGTGGCGTGACCAGATTCTTCAACAGCGTCCAGGTCGGTGGCACCCAGGGATCGCCGCCGGTCGCGTCAGACAGCCGCTCGTGCATGTCGACGATCGCGTCGATAACGGGCTCGGATCGGTCGATCTCCCAGTCGAGTTTCAGGACGCGGGTCCAAGGCCAGTACCATTTCCTGCCCAGGTAGAGTCGCCCGTCCGCCGCGTCGATACCCTGCGAGAACCAGGGCATCGTGTGCTTGAGCGGATCCCGACCGCGCGTGATCTCGTGCAGCCGCTCGAGCGCCGGCCGGTACTTCTTGAGCTTCTTCCTGATGATCTTTTCCTCTTTGAAGTTGCCGACCAGGTCCGGGAAACCGCCATCCTCGATCCAGAACTGCTGGCCGCCCTGGCTGCCGTCCTGGAAGTCGATCGCCGAGCTGATTGTCGGTCCCTGCGTCGGCGACACGCGGCGCTCCTCGTAAAACGCCGGCGTCAGAAAGTCGCCGTTGGAGCTCCAATTCTGTCCCAGGCGGGGGCTTACGTCCGGGAGCGTCTTGTACTGATCGCGGCACCGTAACAGGAGCTCGGTCGAGTTCAGCGAGCCCGCCGCGATCACGACGCGCTCGGCGGTGAGGCTCTCCCTCATCAGCCGGCCGCCGTCGATCCGGTCGTAGTCGATACGGTAGCCACTGCCCTCCGTCGCGATCCGGCGCACGACGTGCAGCGGCCGGATTTCCGCGCCGCTCTTCTCGGCGTCCGGGATGTAGTTCATCTCGAGCGTGTTTTTCGCGCGCACGTCGCAGCCGATGTCGCAGTTGCCCAGGTGCACGCAGGTGCCCTGCTTCACGCCGTGGCGGTTCGTGAATTCCTTCGAATGTGCGTGCGAGAACGGATCATCGAGGCCGTAGTTCCACTCTGGATCGAAAGAGACCGCGACCGGCAGTTTGCGGAACCGATCACCGAAGCCGAGCGCGTTGGCGCCGTCTTGCATGAGCTTGAAGCGTTCGGTGAGCTGGCTGTCTGGCAGCTCCTGCGCATCGAGCATCCTGCCGACCGTGTCGTAGTGAGGCTTCAACTCGTCGTAGCTGATTTCCGGTGGCCAGCCGCGATCGAAGATATCGGGCGGCGCTTCGACGGAGACGTTGGCGTAGATCAGCGACCCGCCGCCGACCGCTGCGCCCTGAGCAACCGCCATGTCCGGGAAGATGCGCAGGTCGATCCAGCCGTTCTGCCGGTGCGGTTCGTCGATATCGTAGAACCAGGCGTCGCCCGGCTCGCGCGGATAGTCCTTGACGTCCCAGCGCCGGCCGCGCTCGAGCACCAACACCTTGGCGCCTCGCTGCGCCAGTCTGCAGGCCATGACCGCACCGCCGAAGCCGCTGCCGATGATCACCGTATCGAATTTCGCCATCGTCCTTACTCCACCTTCCCGCTCGGTCGCGCGTCCAGCGCAACCGTTATGGGTTCCTCGATCAGTCGAGCACGGGGTTGGATCGGCCCGTCGGCGGGCTCGAACCATGCCGTACCGCCGCTCGCGTCTGTCTGGAGCGACCAGCCGGCGACGGCGCGCGCGACCGGGTCCAACGCCCAGCCCGTCTCACCGGCGACTTTGGGTACGCCGACCGGATAGACCGCGATGGTGCCGTCCTTGCTCACCTTCAATCTCAGGAAATGTTTGTAGTCGGGATCACTCTGACAGAGCAGGATCTCGTCTTCATGCAGTCTCAAGAACCGATTCGAGAACCACAGGTAGACGCCGAACACGAAGCCGCCGAGGAAGCCGCCGAATGTCAGCATCTCGACGCCGAACAACAGCACCTGACGCCATTCGTCGACGTCGAGACCGACCAGCCCGAGGTTGATTTGGGCGAATGCATACAGCAGACACAGGAAGAGTGCCACGTGAGCGAGCGTATGAGCGACGCCGTGCAGTATTTTCTTCGGCGCGCTCTTGAAGCCGGAGAATGCGATGAACCCGAATAGCAATACGACAAGGAACGTCACGCTCCCGGGGCTGTGCGCCAGGACCCTCACGAACGCCGCGACGTCGAATGAGGCGGCGAGATTGTCGAGCAGGGTGGTCTCTTCGGCCGCAGAGATCTTGCTGACGCTCTGTATGACCCAGGCGAGCAACAAATAGAAGGCACCCATGAAGGCCGAGAAGCTCCAGTTCAGCCGAAAGAAAGGAAACAGCACGCTCAAGTTCGCCAGCCGTCTGGACGTTTTTTCGTCGGGAAAGAGCCCGCGGCGCCTGTAGCGTTCGCCGCCGTATTTCTCGGGCAGCTCGAGTGCCTCGGGCATGTCGTGCGACGGAAACTGCGACGCGCCGCCGCCGCCCGAGACGATCCGCTGCGCGCCGCCGTCGTCCGACTCGTAACGCGCGTAGGTGTGTGCGTCGCCGGCCAACGCAACGGCGATACGATGCCCGTATTTTTGCGTTACCGAGCTCTGCAGGTGTCCCAAGTTCTTGTATTCGAGCTCTTTCTGCCGCTCCCGGCGGGCCCTGTTCCGCTCTTGCCAGGTGTTCATCTCGACGTAGGCCCAGCTCGGCTCCGCGGTGCACAGGATGATGTTCGAGTTCGCCGGCATCTCCGAGGCAATGGTCTCGAAGTAGTCGAGCTGCGGCTGATCGATGTTGGCGCTGAGCTGTATGTCGATGCCCCAGAGCCAGAGGCGCTCGTCGATCTTGAGCGCGAAATAGCTGCGGTTCTGTTGCGTCTTCCAGCCGCCTATCCAGCGACGGTGACAGAACAGCTGAAAGAAGCTCGTGAGGCCGTCATACCAGTCGTGATTGCCCGGTACCGTGAACAGATGCGGCGCGTGGTCCTCCTCGCCGACGAACGGCAGCGCGCAGCGATACGGACCCGTGAGCCTGTTGCGATACTCGTCGAGGCTCGCGGTCGGATACACCTGATCGCCGCCCATGACCAGAATGCGGCCTCGCTCCGTGACCACGGACGCGTCATCCACCGTCTCGACACCCGTGCCGTCGTCGGCGAACGCGAGTCGGTCCAGTGCGAGCAGGCGTGCGATCGTGTAGGTCGGGTGCCAGCCGTCACCGAGATCGGCGACGTAGTCGATCCAGATCTCGCCGTGTCGCTTGAAATACTCGGAGTAGTCGTGCCACTCGCCCTCTGCCAGCAACGATTCGATCTCGCGCTTGTCCGCGTAGCTGCCGAAGATGGCAGACACGACGGCCCTGAAGCCGGCGACGAACAGCTCTTTGGGGCTGTACCAGCCGACCATCGGTTGCGGCCTGAAGTCGAGCTCGTCGAGAGAAGCCGGCGCTTCGACCTCGTAGCCCGGCGCCGGCGCTCTGTCCGGCCAGTCGTGCTTGCGGCGGCTAAGCTTGGATATACTCATCGACAGAACACCCCTAGTCGTCGTCGCCGGCCAGGCTCGCATAGGTGTCCCACAGCTCGCCCAAGAAGAACCTGCCGAACTCGAGAATCGTCTTGGCGGACTCACCGGTCGTCGATGTGTTCGTCGCCTTCATCGTCGACACGAGCTTGGCCAGCTCCGTTACACCGAGTTTCAGAATACCCGCGCCGATGATGTCGCCGCTCGTGTCAGTGCCGCGATGCAACACCGTATGCAGCGTCGTCGTGTCTGACAGGAGGTCGAAACCCGGATCGTCTCGAACGGTCTTTTTGCCCGCTAGATAATACGTCAATCCGCCGTGCTCGAAGCTGAGCTCGTAAATCATGTATTTCGTGTCGGGCTCTTCCGCCGGTGAGAACAGATTGAACTCGCCGTTGGATGCCGGCATGTCGTAGCCCAACGGCGGAAAATCGATGCTGCCGACGATCTCGCCCCGATGCTCAGGATCCGCAATGAACGCCGCCAGGTCGCGGATGTTGATGCTCGCATGCATCGCGAGCTCGGTATCCCGCGTCTTGCCGATCGCGGCACCCGCCTCCGGATCCGATTCATCGAGGGCGAAGTACCCCTTCATGGTTTCGCGAAAACTGATGCCAGGAGCAGAGCTGTTCATTTGAGTCACCTCGGGTAAGAAACCAACGCCGGAGTCGGACATTTCGGTGAGATACGCCTTCGCATCCGCATAGCCCATCGCAATCAGCGTGGCCGAATCGATGCGACCCAGATAGAGATCCGGATCCAGCGGCAGCGGGTAGGTCGGCTTGACGACGTGCAGCACGACCGGCTCCGTCTGCCCGTAGGGGCTGTCGCCCGCTTCGATGCGTCGATTGAGGTCATTGATGCGGTCGAACTCTTCGGAAAGACCGCCCGCCGCGCTCAGCTCGATCATGTGCACGTATTGCTCGAAAGGACCGGCTTTGTACTCGGCCGTGTTGCCGATGCACCAGACCAACCAGATCTCTTCCGCGCCGCGCTTGACGGCTTCCCAGCAGTTCGCGTCCTTGATCCACACCGAATCGGTAAACATCGCGCCGTTCTTCTCGACCGGCGGCATGAAGATCGGCAGCGAGATTCCCGCCACCAGCAGGTCGAGATCGACCTCTCGGTGGCTCACGGCGACGTTCGTTTTCTGCGAGAAGTTGCAGACGTTGAACGTGCCTTCCATGCCCAGAGCGGCGTTGACTTTCCGGACGTCGATGCCGAGATGCGGAAAAACTTTCTCGACGATGCCGTCGGCATCGCCCATTGCCATCATGTCCGCGGCGTTCAGATACTTGTGAAACGGCACGAACGAGATGAAATCGCGGACCTTCAAGGTTCGCCAGCGGTCGCACATTGCCGCGGGACTGAGGCCGGAAAAGAGCATCGCCAGGTTGATGATGCCGCCCGACGTGCCGTCGGCGTGCTGGAAGCAGAGTCCCGCTTCCTCGATCGCCTTGAGCGCGCCGGCCTGGTACGCGACCCGGATGCCGCCACCGGCGAGCACCAGAGATCGCCGTTTGCCGTCCGCATTCTCGGGCGGCGCCAGGTGAACGCGAGATTCGTCGGGCGCCACGCTCGTCATCCCCGTCCGTTACGAATGCCGAACCAGTATAAGAGGATCAGAATGCCGGAGAATAGGTCGAAACCGGCGACGCCGAGCGCGAGCCACGAGAACAGGTCGCGACTGACGCCCAGGCCGACCGCGGCCGTGGCGCCGAGCTTTTGCAGACCACACCAAAACACCGGAATCGGCTGCGGCCGCTCGGCAGCCAGCGCCTGCCACAGCATCGCGCCGAACAGGACCATGAACATGCCGACGATGGCGAAGAAGTGATTGCTTGCGGGCGCAATGTCGCCGCCGACCAGCGCCAGCACCCACTGAGGGCGCACCATCTGCAGCAATCCGCTCAAAACGGTGATAGCCGCGATGGCCTTGAGTATGGGCACCAGGTATTTGCTCATGACGCGTCCTTATCTATGCTCAACCCTACTCGGACAGGCTCGGTTTCATCAGGAAGTAGATCATGAGCGCGAGCCACATGATCGTGATGATGATCCAGCGGATGTCGTTCAAGACCATCCACTCCTCGAGCAATTCGGTCAGCGTGGCCTGATCGACGCCCCCTGCAATCCTCTTGTTGACCGGGATGATGAGTATCTGGCCGACCAGGGTTGCGCCGGTTACGCCGAGCAGACCGACTATCGCGTGCCAGCGGAACTTGGTCTTCCATTCCAGCCAGATCATGATGATGCTCGTCAGGAACATGATCGGCACGACGACCGTGAAGAACCGCGTCGCCGCGCTGGTCGGCAGAATGAAGTGGTCCTGAACGTTGCCGACATTCATGACCTCCCAACTGGGGTACCAGAAGAAATGCAGGGCCCAGAGCACGCCCATGTAGACGGTTGTGCCGAACATCAGCAGGATGTGATTCACGCCGATCAGCATCGTCTTCGTATTCATAGCTCGTCCCTCTCAAGTATCCGGATTTGCGGTGCTCCGCCGGTCGGGCGGCGCAAGCCACTCTTCACCGAGTCCGAGGCCGACAACGCTCTCGAGTCCTTCGGGCTGCTGCTCTACGGGCTCGGGATAGCTCAGAAACCAGGATTCGAAGTAGTCGTCGAGAATGCCGTTCGACGCGGGGAAGAACGCGGTGAACAGCGGCTCCGGCCGGATATTCAGCGTCCTCAAGGGCTCGAGACGCGGGTGATCGCCGAGGTCCAACCTCGCCGCGCCCTTCTTCATGAACGAGAAGCCCATGTTGCCGCGGAAATAGATGTAGGACTTCATCAGCATGCCGCGAAACTGGCAAAAATTGGCCGCGCCGATGTGCGCAAGCGGTCGAATCGGCGTGCGCCGCGGACGGTCGATCGTGATCCGCATCGCCAGTTGCCCGTCCAGGTCGTATTGGCTGCTGACGGTGTCCTCGGTGATCACGAAGTCGAGGTTCGCCTGGTGCTTCGGCATGCCCCAGATGCCCTTGCCGCCCTTGACGGAGATCTCGGTGCTCACCGGCAGGTCGAAAACGTACTGGCCGACGTCGTAGAGCTTGAACAGAAGCGCGTTGAGAATCGGCGGAGCGGGCTTCCTGCCGTGCGTGCACGCGATCGCGATGCTGAACTCCACGTACTTGCCGATATCCGTGACGCGGTAATCGATGACGGTGATCATCAGGACGGCCCGGTTCCCCCATAGGCGGAACGGATGCAGCTCGTTGCCGGGCATCAGCAGCGCGGCCTTGTCGGCGTCGATAGTGAACGCGGCCATCAGGGCCGGCGACTCTTCGGAGTTGACCGGCAGATGGAACGGGATACCGTCGACGAGGGCATGCCGATTCGATTGCCGCTTGAGGCGTCGGGGAATTCCCACCAGAGTCTCCCGATTAGTGTGGTTTTTCGAGCTCCGCGACCATCAGCGGAAATACGTCTCGTGCCGCGTTTCGGCCCATGAACATGTCCAAATGGCCGTAACCCGGGACGATGTTGAGCGTATCCGTGTTTCTGTATTTGCTCAGGTAGTCGTAGGTGCGCGCCTGGCTGTCCGGCAGGAAGCACAGATTGTCCTCGCCGGCGAACAGCGCGATGCGCGCGTCCGTTTTCGGTGCCTCGCCCGCCAGGTCTCTGGGCAAGCTCTCCGCATGGTCGTACGGGACCAGGCTGCCGTGGTGAACGCAGCGCGTGATCTGCTTGTAGAACGTGAGCGGGACCTGCTCGAATTCCTCGCGCAGCCACTCGTGGGTATCGTCATTCAGATTTTCGTGACTCCACAGGGCGGGAAAACCGGAGCCATAGTAGAAGCTCACCTGGTGACAGACGGAGTTGTCGCATTCGTGGTGAGTCCACTGGCTGAAGCGGTACAGAAACCGGCCTATCGCAGAGTCTGCGTCGCGGTCCCACTGCGGATTCAGATACCTGGTGAAGCGGGCGACGATAGGGATGACGAACGTGAGCTTGAACCAGGACCACTTGGGCACCACCGGATGCAGCGACACCGCATTGCTGACGATCGTCTCGACCTGCGGCACGAGGCCCGCGACCGCCGACATCATGAAGCTCGTCGAGCCTTGGCAGTGGATGACCGCCTTGATCGAATCGGCGCCGGTTTCTTCGACAACCTTGGCGACCGCCTGCGGGTGGTCGTACAGCGCGGCCTGATCGAGCGTCCATTCGTTGGGCGCCAAGTCGATGCTGGCGCGCCAGTTCTCGAGCCAGACGTCGAAGCCTTTATCGACGAGATAGTCGACGAAGGTGGTTTCGACGGGCGCCCTGAAGATGTTTCCCCTGACGCCTGCGCCGTGCACCACGAGGACCGGTCCCTTGGTCGGCGCCGCTGATCCGCGCACGTTGATGAGATTGCAGGCCATCCCGTCGCCGGCCGTGAATGGCACAGTCCGTTCCTGCCGCCTATTTTTGCGGAGATCCATGCTGGCAACGCTCCCGACCCATTCTTGGCGCGGGCCTCGCCCCGGATCTTACCGCGTTTTCCTCGGCCGGTGCGAACGAACGCCCATATATGTTGCGCTGCAACGGCGAATCGACTATTAGATGCAGGACATGCCGTCTTTCCCGAAACCGAAGTTCTCTTTTCGTTACCGGACCAGGGTCGAGACCCGGCGGCTCAGGGAATACCGGGACACCAAGCCGGGCAGGGCGATTCCGGCCCGGACCGCGGGCCGGTTGCTCATCGCCACGTGGAACGTCGCCAACCTGGGCCAGCACGAGCGGCGGCAGAAAGACTACCGTCTGCTGGCCGAGGTCATCGGCTGGTTCGACATCGTCGCCATTCAGGAGACCAAGGATCGGCTGGACGGGGTGCACGCGATCCAGCGCGAGCTGCCGCCGGGCTGGGCCGTGCTGGTGTCGGACACGGGCGGCAACGATGAGCGCATGGCGTTCCTGTACGACTCGAACAAGGTGCGGCAACTCGAGAAAGTCGGCGAGATAGCGGTGCCGCCCAAAGACGTTCGGCACATCAAGCTGCCCGGCATCAATCGCAAGTTTTCAGGCTTCGATCGCAATCCGTATCTGGCGGCATTCCGGTCCGGCTCGCTCGAGTTCGTACTCGTCAACGTGCATCTGTTCTTCGGCTCGAGCGGCCGCGCGGACGTGGAGCGGCGGGCGCTGGAGGCGTACGCCACGGCCCGCTGGGCGGATCTGCGGCGCAACGACAGCGACACCTACGCGCCCGACATCATCGCGCTCGGCGACTTCAACCTGCCGAAGGTCGAGCCGGGCGACCTGATCTACGGCGCGCTCAGGCGTCGCGGTCTCGAGCGACCGCCGCATTCGACGCGGATCGCGTCGTCGATTTCGACGGACTCGGAATACGACCAGGTCATGTTCTTTCCGCGCACGGCCACTGGTGCATTCACGGGAAATGTGGGAGTGTTCGACTTCGACGGCGCCGTGTTCCGCGGGCTGTGGGAGCGACCCGACACGACGCCGGCAGAATTCAGAACGTACGTGCGCTACTACCTGAGCGATCATAGGCCTCTATGGGCGGAATTGAGAACGACATGAGGACGTCGCATCCCGCGCTGTGGGCGGTGCTTCCGGCGGTGCTGCTCGCCGGCTGTACGCACATCCGGATTCACGATCTGGACACCTCCGCTCCGGAGCAGACCGTCGCGCTGAAGAACAGCGACGTGTCGAGCTGGCTCGCAAGCTACGACGAGGCGCTCGTCGAACCGATCAAGTTCTGCAACGTCAACGTCCCCGATGCCGACACGATCTGTGACGAGCCGACGCCGGTATCGAGCGGACGGGTGGTGTTTTCGTTCATACATCTGTCCGATGTCCAGCTCTACGACGAGCGCGTCGTGCTGGTCAGCCGCGCGATCGCGGATCTCTTCGACCGGTTCGTGGCTTCGGCGCGGCTCGACCCCGGCCAGGCGAAGCACGATACCGCCGTATTTCTCGCGCTGGTCGAGTCGATCAATCGCTGGAACGAGGGTTTGTGCCGGGCACGCGGCGGCGCGTCGCCGTACAATCCGATGTTCGTCGTACATACGGGCGACGAGATCCACGCGGACGTCTACCAGGAAATGTGGGAATTCCTGCAGGTCTCATCGCGGCTCCGGCTGCCTTGGTTTCCGCTCATCGGCAATCACGACGTGATGACCTTCGGCGCCCGTCCCGCGGCGGAGGAGACCGTCACCCAGATCGAGACGGACCGTCCTTCTTTGGCGATGAATATCATCCGCACGCCGCAGGAGTTCATGGCATTCCACGGCACGGGAGAGCCCGCCAGGCTGCCGCCCGGCATCGAGATGGCGCTGCCGCCGTACGTGCCCGTAGCTCCCGGCTGCAGCGTCAGGACGCGGGGCGCAGGTGACGCGCCGGCGGTTGGCAATCCGTTCGCCGAGTACGAGATTCCGTCGACTCGCGCGCCGACAGGCGCCGCCTGCGCGGAATGGAGCGGTTACCAGGCGCGGCTTACCGACAGTGACGGCTTTCCCGGCTACCATTCCTGGACCGTCGATAGCGCGCAATCCCGCATACCGGAATCGTGGCGCGAGAAGACGCTCGGCAAGAACATCCGCCTGCGTTTCCTGTTCCTCAACACGGCCCAGGACATCACGTTCAGCTCCGGCGGCGTCAAAGACGATCAGCTGGCGTGGGCTCGCTGTCAGCTCGAGCGCGCCGGGCAGAACAACGAATACGTGATCGCATTCGGTCACCATCCGCTGTCGAGCCTGTTCTCGGAACGCGAAGGCATCGGTTTTCGCCGCTCGGAATATTCCGAGATCGCGCAGGAAATGATCGATACGTTGGCCGAATATCGACGCTTCCTCGGCTATTTCACGGGACACACCCACCGATACGAGCATCACGAGGTGTGCGCGACGTCTGGCCGGTGCTTCGACGAGATCCAGGCGCCGTCCGCCGTCCAGGAGGTACCTCAGGCGGGGCTACTCGTGAGGATCGTCGAGCCGTTGACGGAGGACAGCAACGTCGTCTTGGAGGTGCACCCGTTTCTCGGCCCCTACGTCGAGTCGGGCTACCGGGAGCTGCGCTGCGAGGACGACAATCCGGATCTCGGCGGCGAGCTCCCCGACCTCGCGACCGCCGCCCGGCTGGGCTCGATGGGGGCTCTGCGCCACCTGGGCTGTCGCAAAGCGGCGCGCTACCGGGAAGAGCTCGAGAAGCTCGGCACGCTGATTCTGGAGACGGACGTCGCCGCGCCTATGACTCAGTAGAGGCTCTTGGCCCGCCGCTGGCCGAGCACCCGGATCGCCGTCGATCGGACCTCGGCGGAATCGTCCTTGACGGCCAGGATCTCAAGACGGCTGCGGACGCCGGCGTCGTCGGTGCTCGTCGCAAGCGCGGCGACCGCGGCTGCCCGCACCGCGGCGTCTCGGTCATTGCTGGCTTCGAGGGCCCGGCAGGGTTCACTCGACCAGACTGAGCGCAGCTCCGAGACGATGTTCTCGCGACGCGCCAAGGCGTCGGTGAGCTTCACGACGGCTATCGGTGCCAGTGCGGCTCTCTTTAAGCCCATTTCCTGCCTCAGCGTCCCCCGCGGTCGGTGCCGGATGCAGATATAGTCCGAAAATCGCAGTTCGGCGCACTTTCACAGCCTCACCGAGGCCGTTCCGGCGTCGGCCGATTGCGACAAACGAAACCGATTTGTGGGGTAGGTCACAGACCGCATTTCCGATTTCCACAACACTTGGCAACCTTGAGACGTAACGACAGCTACGTCCGTCATTTGGCACCTGCAAATGGATTATGTAACAAGAATAGGGACGCCCGAGATGCCAAGGCGCGTTCGGACATTGTTGGTCACGCTCCTTCTCTGCGGTTTCGCAACGCTCACGAGTGCGCAGGATATTTCCAACGATGAGCTGCGCACGCTCGACGAGCAGGTGCAGGAAATCAAGTCCGACGTGCTGGGCATCGCATCCGAGCTCAGCAACCTCGAAGAACGGTTGCTGTATCCGTCGAACACGCAGCTCGCGCTGTTCGTTTCGCTTGCGGCAGACGAGACGTTTCGTCTGGACGCCGTTCAGATCGAGATCGACGACGAGCTCGCCGCCCATCACATCTACAGCTTCAAAGAACTAGAAGCCCTGCAAAAGGGCGGCGTGCAACGCATCTACACGGGCAACGTTCCAACCGGAGACCACGAGCTGAGCGTCTCCGTGATCGGCAAGCTACCGAACGGCAAGGACTTCACCGAGTCCGACACGTTTACCTTTGCCAAAGGCGTCGAGCCAAAAATCCTCGGCATCACCCTAGCAGGGCCGGAGTTCGGAAAGCGCGGAATCGAAGTCGGGGACTGGTAAGCCATGTCTCGAACACGGTTCTCCGTGATCGGCCTCGTGCTGTGCGCCTGCATGGCGGTGAGCCCGAGTCGCGGTGGTGAGCTGAAAGACCTGTATTTCGGCGAGGCGCTTTATTACGCCCATCAGGGCTATTTCTTCGAGGCGCTCGAGCGTCTCGATACCGAGATCAAGCAGCACGACAGCGTCGATGAGCCCGAGCTCGATACGCTCCACTACCACATCGACGATGCCGAGTTCTCCTTGGGCGACTTCGAGCTCCGCTACCGCATGCACCACCGCGCGGGCCGTGCCATCAAGGCGGTGCTCGAGGGCGCCGTCGACGAGATGGTGCGCAACGACGCGGCGTTCCGGCTGGCCCGCATCCACTTCCAAAAAGGGCAAATGGACGACGCCACGCGTGCTCTCGACCGGATCGACGGTCGGGTCCCGGAGAGCATCCGTGACGACATCGAGTTCTTGAGGGCGAACATCCATCTGGCGCAGGGACGGCCGTCGGCGGCGATAGACGTCCTCAGGCGGCTACAGGCATCCGACGGCTTCGGCGGCTTCGCGGCCTACAACTTGGGCATAGCGTACCTTCAAGACGGGCAGCGGCAGGCGGCGTTCCAGCAGCTGGACAAGGCCGGACGGACCGTCACTGACGACCCCGCTACGCTCGCGATCAAAGACAAGGCGAATCTGGTGCTCGGTACGATCCTGCTCGAGGACGGCGAATACGTCCGGGCCAAGCCCTATTTGAACCGCGTGCGCCTCGAGGGCCCGTTCTCCAACCAGGCGCTCCTGAGCGCCGGTTGGGCCGAAGTGTCCACCGACAACTACGAGCGGGCGGTCGTGCCCTGGCGCCTGCTTGCGGACCGGGAGGTCACCGACCGGGCTACGCAGGAGGCGCTGCTCGCACTGCCCTATGCCTACGGCAAGCTGAGCGTGCACGGGCGCGCCGCTACCCACTACGGTCATGCGCTCGACGCGTTCGGCGCCGAGGTGGAGAAGCTCAATGCCTCGATCGAGAGCATCCGCGAAGGCCGTTTCCTCGAAGCGCTCGTACGCGAGGAGATCCGCAAGGACAAAGACTGGGTGATCAGGTTGCGCAACCTCCCCCAGACTCCGGAAACTTATTACCTGATGGAGCTTCTGGCGACGCACGACTTCCAGACCGGTCTCAAGAACTACCTCGACCTGGCGGACCTGCGCAAGAAGCTCGTAGCCTGGCAGACGAGCTTCGATGCGTTCGACGACATGGTCGGCATCCGTCACGATCACTATGAGCCGCTGCTGCCCGACGTCGATACCCGGTTCAGAGAGCTCGATTCGCGCTTGAAGCTCAGAATCGAGCAGCACAAGCTGCTCGTGCAGCGCTTGAACGACATGCTCACGACGCCGCGGCCCGAGTTCCTGGCGACGCGCGAAGAGCAGGCGATCTTGATGCGTATCGAGCAGCTCGAGGAGGCACTCTACGGAACGGACAGCCCATTCGAAGCGGCCCTGAAGGAACGGTTGCGGCGCCTCAAAGGCACGCTGATTTGGACTCTCGAGATCGAGTACCACGAGCGCCTCACGCGCTTCGACGAGAACTTGAGCGGCCTGAACGAGGCCATGGCGGTCGCGCAGGCCGAGTACGACCAGTACGTGCGTGCTCGGCAGGCGGCGACACACAGCTACGAAGGCTACGACGCGCCGATCAGCCGGCTGCGCGCCGACGTCGGCGCCGCAATCGAACGGGTCGACAGGCTCATGGCGCGCCAGGGCCACCTGCTCGAGGTGGTCGCGATCGAGGAATTGGTCGCGCGCAGAGAGCGGCTGGAGAGCTACCGCGACAAGGCGCGCTTCGCGCTGGCCGACAGCTATGACCGCGCGACTCAGGCGCAGGCGCGTAGGGAGCTCGAGCCGTGATGCGGCGCGCCGCCCTCGCCGCGATCGCGTCGGCCGGCCTGGGCGCGTGCGGGACGACCGGCCAGCAGGCAGGCACTCTGGCGGAGCTCGAGCAGGTGCAGGCCGACCTCGACGAGGTGTATCTCGACGACAGCCTCGATCGTGCCGCGGAGAGCTATCGCCAATACCTCGAAGAGACCGAGCTGAGCGCGATGACGCCCGAGGCGATGCGGCGCCTCGCGGACCTACAGATCGAACGCGAGTACGGCATCATCGGCGGCGGGCAGGTCGTCGAGATGGCGGCGCCCGAGACGGCGGCCGTACCGCGGCCGAGCGCTGCCAAACCGAGCGCGGCTGAGCCCGCGCAGCCGTCGGAGTCGGACCAGGACTTCGAGCGTCGTGTCACGGAGCGGGAGCAGCTCTTGTCGGCCGGCCCGGGCTTCGATGCCGAGCTGCCGGACGCCGGGCCGGCGCCCTCCGGTCCGCGCGAGGCGATCGCGACCTACCGCAAGCTGCTCGAGACCTATCCGAACTACGAGCGCAACGACCAGGTGCTGTACCAGATGTCGCGCGCGCATGACGAGCTCGGCGAGTCCGACGAGGCGATGGCGGTCATGGAGCGGCTGGTCGCCGAGTACCCGTACTCGAAGTACTTAGACGAGGTGCATTTCCGCCGCGGCGAGTACTACTTCGTGCGCAAACGCTATCCGGACGCCGAGGACGCGTACGCGGCGATCACCGAGCTGGGCATCGATTCGTCGTTCTACGAGCTGGCGCTCTACAAGCTCGGCTGGACGCTCTACAAGCAGGAGCTCTACGAGGAGGCGCTGCACAAGTACATCGCGATGCTCGACTATCGCCTATCGATCGGCTACGACTTCGACCAGGTCCACGAGGACGACGACGAGCACCGCGTCGCCGATACGTTCCGCGTCATCAGCCTGAGCTTTTCCAATCTCGGCGGCGCCGAGGTGGTTAACGAGTATTTCGCGCAGCACGGCCGCCGTAGCTATGCCGACAAGATATACAGCAACCTCGGCGAGTTCTACTTCGCGAAGCTCCGCTACGACGACGCCGCGTCGGTGTACAAATCGTTCATCGATCTGAATCCGTTCCACCGCAGCTCGCCCCTTTTCAGCATGCGCGTTATCGAAATTTACGGTGAAGGCGGCTTCCCGCAGCTCGTCGTGGAATCGAAGAGAGAATTTGCCACGAAGTACGCGCTCGATGCCGAGTACTGGAACCACGTCGACGTGGACGAATCGGCCGAGGTTCTCGAGTTCCTCAAGGTCAACCTGACCGATCTCGCGAATCACTACCACGCGCTGTATCAGAACGAGCAGCTGATCGACGAGCGGCCCGCGAGCTTCCGGGAGGCGCAGCGGTGGTACCGCCAATACTTGAGCTCGTTCCCGACGGATCCCGACACGCCGCCGGTCAACTATCAGCTTGCCGATCTGCTGCTGGAAAACGAGTATTTCGGCGAGGCGGCCGAAGAGTACGAGCGCACGGCCTACGACTATGCGCCGCACGAGCAGGCGTCGGCAGCGGGCTACGCGGCGATCTACGCGCATCGCGAGAATCTCAAGGTCGCCACCGGGGAGCGGCAGCTCACGGTCAAGCAGGCAACCGTCGCGAGCTCCTTGAGATTCGCGGACACGTTCCAGGCGCACGAGCAGGCGCCGGTCGTGCTCGGCGCGGCCGCGGACGACCTCTACGAGATGCAGGATTTCCATACGGCGATCGAGTCGGCGCACAAGCTCATCGATCGGTACCCCGCGGCAGATCCTTTGCTGAAGCGTTCGGCTTGGGCGGTGGTCGCGAACTCCTCCATCGACATCGCCGCCTACGAGGATGCCGAGCGCGCCTATCTGGCGGTGCTCGAGTTGACGCCGGCCGACGACGAATCCCGCCCGGCGATTATCGACGGCCTTGCGGCCTCGATCTACAAGCAGGGTGAACAGGCCATCGAAGTCGAAGACTATCGCACGGCGGCCAGTCATTACCTCCGCATCAAAGACGTTGCGCCGACGTCGGCAATAACGACCTCGGCCGAATACGACGCGGCCGCGGCTTTGATGAAACTCGAGGATTGGGGCATGGCGTCCACCGTGCTCGAGGATTTCCGAAGCGACTATCCGGAGCACGAGCTGAACTCGGAGGCGACCAAGCAGCTCGCGTATATCTATCGCGAAGACGGCCAGATCGAGCGCTCGGCCGGTGAGTACGAACGCATCTCGGCGGAGTCTAAGGATCCGGACCTTTCTCGCGAAGCGCTCTTGACCGCCGGCGAGCTCTACGACGAGGTCGCTAGCGTGGCCAACGCGATCCGCGTCTACGAGCGCTACGTCGTGCAGTTTCCGAGGCCGCTCGACATTGCGATCGAAACCCGGACGCGGCTCGCCGAAATCTTCAAATCCGAGCTTGACGACGTGCGCTACCACGAGGAGCTGGCGGAGATCGTCGCCGTAGACCGAGAGGCCGGCGCCGAGCGTACGGATCGCAGCCGCTTCCTCGCTGCCAAAGCGGCGCTGGTCTTGGCCGAGCTGCTCTACGCCGAGTTCGTGGAGCTCGAGCTCAAGCAGCCGTTCGAGGAGAGTCTGGCGGAGAAGCAGCGCCGCATGGACCAGGCACTGGCGGCGTTCGAGAATCTCGTTGCTTACGAAGTCGCCGAGGTCACCGCGGGGGCGACTTACTACATCGCCGAGATCTATTTCGAGTTCAGTGCAGCGCTCATCGGCTCCGAGCGGCCGGCGGGCCTGAGCGAGGCGGAAAAAGTCGACTACGAGCTGGTCATCGAGGAGGAGGCATATCCGTTCGAGGAGCGCGCGATCGACGTCCACGAGGAGAACTTCGAGTTGCTGGCGGCCGGCATCTACAACCCGTGGGTGCAGAGGAGCCTCGACAAGCTCGCGGTGATGATGCCGGGCCGCTACGCGAAGTCGGAAATCAGCCCCGGCTTCTTAGGCTCGATCGACAGCTACGCCTACCGCATGCCGATTGCCCCGCCGGAAGCTACGGAGGCGCCCGCCCTCGAGGCCGCAGCGCAGGTCCTGCCCGAGGCCGAACGATGACGGCCGCGCTCTATACCCGTCTCGGCGGCAGGATGGCACACTGTGTCCTGCCGCTTCTGGCAACCGCGATCCTGATCGCCGGCTGCGCCGCGACGAGCGAGCAAAAGCGAACGCCCGCGCGCATCGAAATACAGGACGAGGTCGGTTTCACGATCACCGAGGAAGCTCGCATCGGCGGCAACGTGCGTGCCGACTACGAACAGGCGCTGAGCCTGCTCGAGCAGGGTCGGCACGGCGAAGGCATCGAGCTGCTCGAAGCCGTCGCGGCCAAGGCGCCGATTCTGAGCGCGCCGCGAATCGACTTAGGGATAGCCTACCATCGGGCAGGCGATCTCGAGGCAGCGGAGCGTAACCTTCGCCAGGCGCTCGAGCTCAATCCCGAGCATCCCATCGTGCACAACGAGCTCGGGATCATCCATCGCAAGTCCGGGCGATTCGCCGCAGCCCGAAAATCCTACGAAGCCGCCCTTGCGGTGTACCCCGGCTACCACTACGCGCGGCGCAACCTCGCGGTGCTTTGCGATCTGTATCTCGCAGACCTGCGCTGCGCGCTCGACAACTACGAAGCGTACATGGCGACCGTGCCGGGCGACGACGAAGCGTCGATCTGGATCGCCGACCTGCGCAATCGGCTCGGCCAATAGGTGACATCATGCTGAAGACACTCGCAGGCATTGCCGCTCTGATCCTTGCCGCGCCCGCGGTTTGGGCGCAGGAGGCGGAATCCGAGGAAGCCAGCGACGCGGCGGAAACTAGAGCCGAGGCAACGGAGGGCGCGGACGAGGGGCCGCGGACCATGTCCGGCATGTCGATCCTCGGCAACGAAGAGGCACCCAAGGCGCTCGTCATCATCCCGTGGAAATCGTCCGAGCTCGGAGAGGACTTGAGCCTCACGAACACGCTCGACGATCGCGCCCGGCCGGTCGACAAAGACGTGTTCATGAGGGAGCTCCGCTTCTATGAAATTCGTTCCGGCAATTGACGCGTCGGGCATCAGCGCGAACGTGCGCTGTATCACATTCATGTCGCTGATCGGCGACTATTCTTGGCGCAAGCTCTGGGTCTGACAGGCATTCTGTCAAATGAGGATTTGGTGATGGATTTTTTCTATTCGTTTGTTGGTTTCTTCGCGTCCGGTGGCCTGTTCATGTACCCGATACTGCTGGTGTTCGCCGTCGGAGTCGGGATCGCAGTCGAACGCTACGTCACGCTCACGATGGTCACGAACAAGAACCAGCTGATGTGGGACAAAGTGCAGCCGCTCCTGGCGAGCGGCGACTTCGACGAGGCGCGTGAGTTGACCAGCAAAGACGAGTCCACGATTTCGCAGGTTCTGAACATGGGACTGTCGCTGCAGGGCGCCGTGCGGCGGCGCGAAGACATAGAGATCGCGATGGAGGAGAGCATGATGGAGATCGTGCCGCGGCTCGAGAAGCGCACGCCCTACGTCGCTCTCGCGTCCAGCATCGCCACGCTGCTGGGCCTGCTCGGGACAATCATGGGTCTGATCCAGGCGTTCACCGCGGTCGCGAACGCGAATCCCGCGGAGAAGGCCGATCTGCTGTCGGCGAGCATCTCGGTCGCCATGAACACGACGGCGTTCGGACTCATGGTTGCAATTCCGCTGCTCATCATCCACGCAGTGCTGACCAGCAAGACCGGCGACATCGTCGACAGCCTCGAGATGGCAACTGTCAAGGCGTTGAACGTGTTCTCCCGGCGCGCGAGGCGGCCGGTCGAGGCATAGCGAGCATGGCCAGACGGCATCACTAC
>JBFGFX010000033.1:0-19702 GCA_041579335.1 Woeseiaceae bacterium
ATTCCTCCAGCAGCGCGTCGAGCTCGGCGCGCTCGGTCGCAGACAGATCGTCGTCGGCCGCCGCGCTCAGCAGCTCGAATACGCGCTCCATACTCATGCGGAATGTACTCCCTGCCGTTCGAGCTGCTTCTTGAGCCGCTGCCTGGCCGTGAACAACCTCGACTTCACCGTGTTGTCGGGCAGCTCCAAGATTTCGCCGATTTGGTGGTAGCTGCACTCGGTGAAATAACGCAAGACGAGCACGGCTCTGAGATCCTCTTTGAGAGCCATCAGCGCCGCCTGCACGTGTCCGCTGGCTTCCGACCGAGCCACCTGATCGTGCGGCCGGTCGCCGTCTGCGGCCGGTGGCTCGACCATGGGTTCGAAGCGTCGGCCGCGCTTGAGTTGATCGATGGCTTCATTCAATGCTATCCGGTAAATCCAACTGAAAAACTTGAACTTCGGGTCGAACCGGTCGATGCTCTCCAGGGCCTTGAGAAACGCCGTTTGGGTGACGTCGGCTGCCTCCTCGGCGCTGCCGAGCATGCGAAAAACGGCGTTGTAGACGGGCCGCTGATACTGTCGAACGAGTGCGTCCAGAGCCCGCCGGTCGCCCCGCTGACATTCCTTGATCAACGCGATTTCCCGGTTCCTATCCATAATTACGGCGCGGCACTCGAAAAGTTGGTGGACATTCGGTTTTTTTTTCATCGCGGGGTGTCGGGCTCGGCAAACCTCTGCTCAGCCCACATCAGCGGCAGGTTCGATCTCGAACAGCTTGTCGAAGCCCGAATACGTGAATATGTCGTTGATATGGCTATTGACGTTAGTTAGCTTGAGGCCCTGTCCCTCGGCCATCAGGCGTTTATGGGTGCGCAACAGGACGCCCAATCCCGCGCTCGAGATGTACTCGAGGTTCGCCATATCGAGCACGCACTGCCCGGATATCCGGTCCAGGAACTCTTGAGCCCGCGGCGCCTGCGCGGCGTCCAGCCGTCCCTCGAGCACGACCACGGAATCTTCACCAAAATCGATCTGGAACATGTGCTTACTTCCGGTCTGCGATGAACGTGATCTTGCTCGTGCGATTGCGGTACTCGTAATGGATGGAATCCGCCATCTTCAATACGAGATATAGACCCAGTCCGCCTGCTTCGCGCTTCTCGAGGGGAGCGTCGATGTCGACCGGCCTGACGTCACGCGGGTCGAATCGATCGACGTCGAAATCGGTGAGGCTGACTTCCACGCCATGCTCGTGCGGGCTCATTTCGATGCGAATGTTCGCGTGGGTCTCGGTGTTGTAGCTGACCATGTTGACGAAAAGCTCCTCGACGCAAAGATCGACGATGTAGCGCAACGACGGGTCGATTTTCTCCTTTTCAAAGAAATCATGGGTGAAGGCGACGATGTTCTTCAGCTCGTCGAAGCTGCGCGAAAATTCTCTGGTTGCGCTCATCTGGGCTGCCTCATTCGACCGATTGGGTCAATCGTCGCACCAACACGAGCGTGATGTCGTCTGCCTGCGGTGCGGCGCCGCCGAAGCTGAACGCGCCGTCTACGAGCCGCTGGCTCAGCTCCGCCATCGGCCGATCATGATGGTCGCGAACGATGCTCGCGACCCGATCCTCGCCGAACTGAGAGCCGTCCTCGGCCGTGTACTCGTAGATCCCGTCCGAAATCAACGCCAGGATATCGCCGGGCTCCAGCGTGAGCCGCTTCGCACGCTCCGCGCCGTCCAACTCCATCGCGCCGACCGGAAAACTCGTCGGCGCGTGCCATTCGCAGCGACCGCTCGCGGCGCGGAAATGCAAGATCGGCCCTTGACCGGCCGAGTGAAACTCCACGACGTGGCGCTCCGGATCGAGAAAGCCCATGAACGCGGTGATGAACCGATCGTCCGGCAGGTCTTCGGCGAGCTGGTTGTTGACCTGCACGTAGGCCTGATCGAGGTCGGCGCCGAGGCGAAACGCGACCCTAAGCATGGCCTGCATCTGAGTCGCCGACAAGGCCGGCCCGAATCCGTGGCCGGTCGCATCGCCCAATAGCATGAACAGACGATCGTCCAGCACCACCAGATCGTATAGATCGCCGCCGGTGTGGTCGGTCGGCAGGAACTGGCCATGAAGGTCGTAACCGGCTACCTCCGGCATCCTGTCCGGCAGCGTGCTGACCTGTATCTCTCGAGCGACCGCGACTTCCTGCTCGAGGATCGCGTGAGCGAGCAGCTCGTCGGTCATGTAGGAGTGCTGTATCGCGATCGCGGCCTCGGCGGCGAGCGCGGGACCGATCCACTCGTCATGGTGGTCGAACTGCCCGGGGTCGGCACCGAGCCACTGCATGACGCCCAGCAGAGCCTCGTCCTGTCCGAGAATCGGCACGCACAAAAGCGAGCGCGTCTCGAACTCCGGCACCTTGACGGGCGCCGCCCGAAATCGCTCGTCGTCGCGGCACTCGTGAACGTTGATGATCTCGCGGCGGTGCGCGCATTCGCCGGCTAGACCCCGCCCGCGCGGCAGCCTGGCAGGATCGTCGCTCGGGGGCGCGACCATGACGAGATCGCCCGAGCCCCGATCGAGTAGCCACAGAACCCCGGCCTCGGCAACGATGGCGACTTTGCCGACTTCGAGAATCTCCCGCAAGAGCTCCGGCATGGCCTCTGGCGCCGCCAGCCGGTGCATGATCTCGAGAATCTTGACTAGCGATTCCCGCGTGATCTCGCCCGGAGATTGTTGATACAGCGGGACGGACAGACTCCTTGCTCCCTTATTATTTTGATGTGGCAACGCTTAAATGCGCGTTGATCCCCAGCCACGAACGTTTGGCAGCCTTGGTCGCGTGCGGTCAGTCTAGCAGCTTATCACCGCGAATCCGTACAGGCGCGCCGGCCGCGCCGGCGGGTGCGGCGGCCGATTACTGGCACTTAAGGGATTTTTTGCACATATCGGGAAAAGTACCGTCCCTAGCGGCTCGGCGACGCCAGACGTCGAGGCCTTGGGGGCGGTACGGGCGCACGCGGCGCTACTTCTTGGTGGTTTTTTCGACTCGGACCGACTCTTCGTCACAGGTGTAGCGACGCGTAACGACGTCGTCCTGCATCGACTCGAGGCGCACGTCGAACTGCCACAGGCGGCGCACGTGCTTCATGACCTCCTTCGCTTCCGACTCGTCGAGCGGGATGCGATCGTGCTGCGTGTGTCGCAACGTCAACGAGCGGTCGCCGCGCAGATCCACCTCCCAGACCTGCAGGTCGGCTTCCTGTTTGCTCAGGTTGTACTGGTCCGCCAGCTCTTCACGCACCTGCCGATAGCCGGCATCGTCATGAATGGCCGTCACGCGGATCGCATCCTCTTTTTCGTCGTCGACGATACTGAAGAGCTTGAGGTCGCGTATCACCTTCGGCGATAGAAACTGCAGAATGAAGCTCTCGTCTTTGAAGTTCTCCATTGCGTGATGCGCTGTCTCGAGCCAGTCGGCGCCCGCGTGCTCAGGGAAGAATCGCCTGTCTTCCTCCGTCGGATCCTCACAAATGCGGCGGATGTCCGTAAACATCGCATAGCCCAGCGTGTACGGATTGATGCCGCTATAGAAGGGCGAATCGAACTCGGGCTGGTAGATGACGTTGGAGTGCGACTGCAGAAACTCGAGGATCGTGCCCTCGGTGACGAGACCCTCGTCATACAGATCGTGCATCAGGTTGTAATGCATGAAGGTGGCCCAACCCTCGTTCATCACCTTGGTCTGCCGCTGCGGATAGAAGTACTGGGCGATCTTGCGGACGATACGGACGACCTCGCGCTCCCAGGGTTCCAGCAATGGCGCGTTCTTCTCGATGAAATACAGCAGGTTCTCCTGCGGTTCCTCCGGAAATCGCGGCCATTTCTCCTGCGGCTCCTCTTCTTTCTTGGGGATCGTGCGCCACAGGTCGTTGACCTGCTTCTGCAGATAGTCTTCACGTTCCTGTTGCCGCTGCTGCTCCTGCTCCGGTGAGATCGGCCGCGGACGGCGAAAGCGATCGACGCCCAGATTCATCAACGCATGGCAAGAATCGAGCAGGGCTTCCACGGTGTCCACACCGTAACGCTCTTCGCATTCGGCGATGTAGGCCTTGGCGAACAAGATGTAGTTGACGATCGCGCTCGCGTCGGTCCAGGTCTTGAACAGATAGTTGTTCTTGAAGAACGAGTTGTGTCCAAAGCACGCGTGTGCAATCACGAGTGCCTGCAAGGTCAGCGTGTTCTCCTCCATCAGGTAGGCGATGCACGGATTCGAGTTGATGACGAGCTCGTACGCGAGGCCGATATGTCCCTTACGATATTTCTGCTCGGTGCTCAAGAACTGCTTGCCGAACGACCAGTGGTGATAGCCGACCGGCATGCCCACAGAAGAGTAGGCGTCCATCATCTGGTTTGCAGATATGATCTCGATCTGGTTCGGATACGTGTCGAGGCGGTACTTGTCCGCGGCAATGCGGGCCAGCTCACGTTCGAAGCCTTCCAAGGCTTCGAACGTCCACTCCGAGCCCTCGGCAATGAGCTTGCTCTCTCCACTCACGACGGCTTTTTCTCGAACAGATCGTGGAACACCGGAAAGATGTCCGCCGCATCACTGACCTTGCGCATCGCGAACCGCTCCGGGAACAGCTCGGGCACCTCGCCGTAGGCATGCCATAGCTCCTGATCCTGGCCGGAGTTGATCTCGACGTACGCGTAATACTGAACCTGCGGCAGGAGGCTGTTGACGAGCACGTCGCGGCAACGCGGCGAGTCGTCATGCCAGTTTTCGCCGTCGGACGCCTGCGCCGCGTAGATGTTCCAGCTGCCGGCGGGATAGCGTTCGGCGACTATTTCTTTCATGAGCTCCAGCGCGCTGGAGACGACCGTGCCGCCGGTCTCTCGCGAATAGAAGAATTCCTCCTCGTCGACCTCATCGGCCTTGGTGTGGTGACGTATGAAGACGACCTCGGTCTTCTCGTAATGGCGTTTGAGGAACAGGTGCAGGAGGATGAAGAACCGCTTTGCGAGATCTTTGATGTCCTGCGTCATCGACCCGGAGACGTCCATCAAGCAGAACATGACGGCGCTCGTCGTCGGCGTCGGCTGGCGCATCATGTGGTTGTAGCGCAGGTCGAAGTCGTCGAGAAACGGGATGTGATTCAGGCGCCGCCGCAGACGATCCAACTCGTGCTTGATCTCTCGCTCGCGTTCCAGCGTGTCGGGGTTTCGGTCCAGCGACTCGAGCTCTTCCTCGAGCGCGCTGATCTCACGGCGTATCGCGCCGCCCAGTGCGATGCGCCGCGCCTGCGCGCCGCGCAGCGATTGCACGACGTTCAGACGGGCAGGGATGCCCTCGCGCTGATAACCGCCTTTTACGAGCTTGTAGGCATCGGTGTCCTTGAGCTGCTTCTTGACCAGATTGGGCAGCTCGAGGTCCTCGAAGACGAAGTCGAGAAACTCCTGCTGGTTGAGCTCGAAGACGAACTCGTCCATGCCTTCACCGGTGTTGCTCGCTTTGCCCTTGCCGCCGCCCCCGGCGCCGGAGGGCGGTCGCTTGATGCGGTCCCCGGTAACGAACTCTTTGTTGCCGGGGAGGACGCGCCGTTGGCGGCCGCCCTGACCGTGGCGGAACACGGGCTCCGAAATGTCCTTTCGCGGGATGCTGATTTCCTCCCCGCGGTCCATGTCGGTGATGCTGCGCTTGCTGACGGCATCGGCCACCGCATCCTTGATGTGCTTGCGGAATCGCTTCAGGAAGCGTTGGCGGTTGACGGCACTCTTCTGTTTACCCTGTTGTCGCCGATCGATGATGAGGAAGGCCATCGGTCATCATCACTGCGACTTGCGCACCCGCAGATACCACTCGGACAGCAGGCGAACCTGCTTTTTCGTATAGCCGTATTCGGTCATGCGCTGCACGAAGTCTTCGTGCTTCTTCTGATCTTCCTCCGACGCGCGCGGATTGAAGGAGATGACGGGCAGGAGGTCCTCGGTGCTCGAGAACATGGTCTTCTCGATGACGAGCCGCAGCTTCTCGTAGCTGGTCCACTGCGGGTTCTTGCCGCCGTTCGCCGCGCGCGCGCGCAGCACGAAGTTGACCACCTCGTGGCGGAAGTCCTTCGGATTGCTGATCCCGGCGGCTTTTTCGATTTTCTCGAGCTCGTCGTTCAGCGCCGCATGGTCCAGGATCTCGCCGGTCTCCGGATTGCGGAAATCCTGATCCTGGATCCACAGATCCGCGTACGTGATGTACCGATCGAAGATGTTCTGGCCGTACTGCGAATAGGACTCCAGATACGCCGTCTGGATCTCCTTGCTGAGGAAGTCGATATAGCGCGGCGTCAGATACTCCTTGAGGAAATTCATGTAGCGGTCGCGTGTGTCGGGCGGAAACTGCTCCTGCTCGATCTGCTTCTCGAGGACGTACAGGAGATGCACCGGATTCGCGGCCGTCTCCTCGGAATCGAAGTTGAAGACCTTGGACAGGATCTTGAAGGCAAATCGAGTGGACAGCCCGTCCATGCCTTCGTCAACACCGGCGTTGTCGCGGTATTCCTGAATCGATTTCGCCTTGGGATCGATGTCTTTGAGGTTTTCTCCGTCGTAGATTCGCAGCTTAGAGTAGATGCTCGAGTTCTCCGGCTCTTTGAGGCGGGTCAGGATCGAGAACTGCGCCAGCATTTTTAGCGTATCCGGCGCGCAGGGCGCCTCGGCCAGGGAGCTGTTGCGTAGCAGCTTCTCGTAAATGTGCACCTCTTCCGATACCTGCAGGCAATAAGGCACCTTGACGATATACACGCGGTCGATGAAGGCCTCGTTGTTCTTGTTGTTCTTGAACGATTGCCATTCGGCCTCGTTCGAATGGGCCAGGATGACGCCTTCGAACGGGATCGAGCCTATCGCTTCTGTGCCGTTGTAATTGCTCTCCTGCGAAGCTGTCAGCAGCGGAGGCAATACCTTGATGGGCGCTTTGAACATCTCGACGAACTCGAGAATGCCCTGGTTTGCGTGGCACAGCCCGCCGGAGAAGCTGTACGCGTCGGGATCGTTCTGACGGTACTGCTCGAGCTTGCGGATGTCGACTTTGCCAACCAGCGAGGAGATGTCCTGATTGTTTTCGTCGCCCGGCTCGGTTTTCGCGATCGCTATCTGGTTGAGGATCGACGGGAACTGCTTGACGACTCGGAACTGCCGTATGTCGCCGTTGTACTCCTTGAGCCGCTTCGCGGCCCACGGCGACATGATGCCCTGCACGTAGCGCGGCGGTATGCCGTACTCTTCTTCGAGGATGCGGCCGTCTTCGTGCGGATTGAACAGGCCGAGTGGCGATTCCTGAACCGGAGAGTCTTTCAGGCAGTAGAGCGGCTGCTTCTCCATCAGCTCCTTCAGTTTCTCGGCGAGCGAGGACTTACCGCCGCCGACTGGACCCAATAGGTACAGAATCTGTTTCTTTTCTTCGAGGCCCTGCGCGGCGTGGCGAAAAAACGAGACGATCTGCTCGATGCACTCTTCCATCCCGTAGAAGTCGCTGAACTCCTCGTATCGTTTGATGACTTTGTTTGAAAAAATTCGCGAGAGGCGCGGATCCTTGGCGGTGTCGACGAGTTCCGGTTCGCCGATGGCAAGCAGGAGGCGTTCCGCGGCGGTGGCATAAGCTGAGGGATCTTTTTTGCAGATCTCCAAATATTCTTCGAGGCTGTATTCTTCTTGTTGTGTATCTTCAAAGCGTGTCTGGTATTGACCGAAGATACTCATGATCTTCCTCCTGAAATCCTAGAAACGATTCACCGCACCAATGCCATCTACATTCATTGCCAGATATCCCGAAATCATTTCAACCGAGCATCGAACTTTAAGCGCCTCGCCGCCACGCGAGGCGATAAGAGTAGAGAGTACCGGCAGTGCCCAAACGAAAATGTGACACAGCTAACAGTTGTTAACATAAGTCAAAATTGCCTGCAGATATAGACCCTCGAAACCGGCGAATAATTCCATTATTCCAGGGTCCCGCTGTACCGGCCCTGAACTGCGTGGGAAATGTGCACATTGCGGATTTCCGCTGAGGAAAACGGGGACGTACCTCACACTCGGAGGCGGAGTTGTGCCTCATTTCGTCGTCCGTAGCGCCCGAGATTTCGGTAGCATCGCCCTCCCCAGTCGGCCCTATCCGATCGGCAGGCCGTCTCCCAAGCGCTCTCGATCGCGGGCAGCGTCCGCATTGCGGCCTTTGAGCCACAGCAGCAGGAACGCCCCGCTTGCGCCGGAAATCAAATGCTTGAGCGAGTGCCCGCTGACCAAGCCCAAGGCGCTGAAGATCTCGTGATCGTATTGCTCGAAGACCTTGGCCGCCGCATAGCAGAATACCAGATATCCGATCACTTCCACGTAGCCGGGCGGCGATCGATAGAGCGCCAGCATGAGCAGGATCAGCACGATAGGGAGAAACTGTACCAGGCCGTATAGCCGCAGATCGCCGCGTCCGCCGGACTCCGTCCAGGCCCAGTAGAAGACGCTGAACACGCCGACGATCAATAGCACGGGTAGCAACACGCGCGCCGCCCGCAGACTGACAAGCTCGGAGATCACGGACGTCAAGAAGCCCATGAACAGGATGGTCATCGGCAGCCGATCCCACAGCAGCGTGTCGTGCGCTGGCCGCCAGTGGAAATATGCGGAGCCGAACGCGGTGAGCAGGACGCCGAAAAAAAACACCAGGTAGTGCCGCTTGTGTGCCGCGTTCGGCGTATGGTCTCGCCATCTCGATACTTCGATCAGGCCGGCGGCGCCGACCAGGAGATACGGCAGGTTCGATAGCACGTCGAGCGCGTTCGGTACCCGCAAGAACGCCCGGGTATCGGCCAGGTTGTAATAGCTCGGGTACTGTGGGAAGGCCTCCATGAGGCCGTACACAACGACGATCGAGATCGCCGCAATGCCCAGCAAGGACCATTCCCTAGTCGTCACGGCCGAGCTCGAGAATGAAGTCGCGGATGTCGGCTGCAATCGAGTCGTCCTTCGTATTGAAGTGGTACATCATCGAGTAGTGATTGTGACCCGGGATCTGTGCATGTCTCGGGCACTTGTCGTCACGATCGCAAATCGCTTCGATTAGCGCGATCGATTCCTTTTGCGTCGCGGTCCTGTCGTATTCTGCGTCGATGATGAAGAGCGGAATGCGCCGGCCATCGATCTGGTGCAATGGCATGCGTTCGCGCCAGCGCGCAGCATCATCGCCGTAGTATTCTGGCCTGGCGTACTCGGGATTGGCGCCGTACACGCCTGACAGCAGGATCGAGCCTTGCACGCCGTCCTCGCCGTCGCTCGGCTGCAGCTCTTCCATGAACGTATACGTTGCGACGTGCACGGCCCCCGCCGAGTGCCCCATGAGGAAAATCCTATTCGGATCGCCGCCGTAGTCGGCCCCGTTCGCGCGGATCCATTGCACGACGTCGCGAACGTCTTCGGCGCCTGCCGGCCAGCCATGGTCCGGCGCGAGCCGGTAGGTGGCATTGATTCCCAGCATCCCGTGTCGCGTGAAGTAGCTCAGCACGTTGTCGAATATCGCGCCGTCGCTCTTGTCGCCGCGAACGAATGCGCCGCCGTGCACGAAGACGACGATCGGGACGGCGCGGCCCCGCGGATTGCGCGGCAACAGCACGTCCAGGCGGTGTCGCTCGTGCGGTCCGTATTTCAGATCTCTGACAACCCTGGGGGCCTCGAATCCCGCTGCTCTGAGGTACTTCTTGTAGATCGCGCGCAGCTCGCCGATGTGCTCGCCCGAATACGTATTGCCGTACTTCTCGATCTCCTCGCGCGCACTCGGCGTCTCCGTAGTCGCCGAGTAGGCCGGAACGACAATCGAGATCGAAGCGATCAGCATCATGCGCAGAGCAACGGACACGGTGAGGATCACGGCGCAGCGCAAGGCGGGCGTCAGCAGGCGCGTTCGTGCAGCGGCTGATACACGCCTACGCGGCCGCCGCCGGGAAGAGCAATGCGGGTCAGGAGACCCCAATTCTCGCGCTGGACAGCCGCGCAGGACACCTCGTGGTCGCGCATCTCGGTGATGAAGGCCTCGATGTCGTCGCACATGAAGTAGAGCTCGTGCACGTCGTTGTTGTCGGAGGGATGAAACGCGACTTCCGAGGGGGGCATCTCGAACAGCAGCCAGCCTCCACCAATGTCGAGGTGGGTGAATCCCAAGACGTCGCGGAAGAACTCTCGGTCCGCATCCGGATTCTTGCTGTAGATGATCGTGTGTACGCCGTTGATCACGATGCTGGACTCCTAGGGGTACCGAGGTCTTCAGTATAGCCCGTGGCCGATTTGTTCGGCCTAAAGGCCTCCTAAGAGGCGCGATCCGGCCCAGAGGCCATCCACGAACCGTCAGCCGAGCTGGCGCGCGGCGTCCCAGATACCGATGCCGCCCAAAGCGACGTAGACCGAGGCGGCGAGGTAGCCGCTCCAACTCGGCGCCGTCCCCTGACGCAGACGGCCGCGCAGGTGGCCCGCGGCCAACGCATAGCCCGCGTCCGTTGCGCCAGCGATCAAGATGAACGTGAATCCCAGACCGAGCATTTGCTGCCAGACCGGACCGCCATCTTCGCGCACGAACTGTGGCAGGAAGGCGAGCAGGAACAAGACCGTCTTCGGGTTCGTGAGGTTGACGACCACACCCTGGCGGAAGATCGTCCCAAGACGCTGCACGGCGGTATCCAGGTGCATCGCGGCGGTGCGATTTGCCCGCGTCCGCTGAATCCCCAGCCAGATCAGGTACAGCGCGCCGCCGAATTGCAGCAGCAGCAGCGACAAGGGCCAGGCGGCGGCGACCGCAGCGACGCCGAACGCTGCCAAGAAGAGGTGCACGATGGCGCCGACGGCGATCCCCGCCATCGATGCGAGACCCGCAGCCATGCCTTGATCCAGCGTACGCGCAACGATGTAGAGAACGGCCGGCCCGGGCGATACCGATACCACCAGACAAACGCCTACGAAAACGAGGAAGTCGGCGGCCACGCGATGCCCCGCGACTAGCGCGGCCGCGGGATTGGCTCGCCGCCCAACGCGCCGGTCGCCTCGCCGGCGCGGATCGCGAAAGCACCGTTCACGAGCGCATGGACGACGCCCTCCGCGTAGGACTTCGGATTGTCGAACGTTGCGGTATCCCGGTACCTGTCCGGATCGATCACGACCAGGTCGGCCGCATAGCCCTCGCGGACGTAGCCCCGATCTCGAAGGCGATAAAAGTCCGCCGCCAGGCCGGAGAAGCTCCGAATGACGAACTCCGGGCGGAGCAGCGGCTCGTCGAACACGTACAGGCGCATCTTCATCGGGAAGGCGCCGAAAGTCCGCGGATGCGTGATTGCCTGATCGGGACGAGGCGTGCGGCCGTCCGTGCACGTCATCATCCAGGGCTCACGCGCGAGGCGCCGGGTATTGGCCGCGTCGTAGAGGTCGAGATTCATGACGACCGCATTGCCGCGTCGCAGGATCGTCTGTACTGCGGTCGCGGGCGGAACCTCGAGCCCCTGTGCGATCTGCGCCAGCGTCTTGCCGTTCAGATCGGGTCGCGGATCCGCGAACAGTATCTTCTCGGCGCCGCCGCGAATGCGGAGCATCGCATTCGTCTCGTCGGCGATTTGCGCCGAGGCAGCGGCGTCGTCGAAGCGCTCGACCATCTCGTCATGGCCGCCGGTCGCCGCCCAGTTCGGAATCGTGTACGCGCGGAGGTTACTCTGCGTCGCCGTGTACGGGTGCTGCGCGGCCCAGACCTCGACGCCGCGGTTGCGCGCCTCGTTGACGTAGGCGGCCCCGACGTCGCCGCGCCCGTAGTTGTGCGCGCCCTGGGGGTTGTAGTGGCTGAATACGACCCGCAGGCCCGACTCCTCGCCGATGCGAATCGCTTCCGCGACCGACGCGTCGTACCCAATTCCTTCATACACCGCACCGAGATCGCGGTCGTGGGTATCGTAGATGGCCCCTTCATACGCCGCCGCTGCTCGCCCGAGCTCGATGACCTCTTCGGTCGACGCGTATGCTCCCGGCACGTAGAACAAGCCCGTCGACAGCCCGAACGCCCCTTCGTCCATGCCTTTCCGGACGAGCTCGACCATCCCCGCGAGCTCCTCGGCGCTCGGCTCACGATCGTCGAGCCCCATCACCTGTCGCCGGATCGTGCCGTGGCCGACGAATAGCATGCCGTTGACGCCGATACCGTTGTCGCGCCATTCGGCGAACGTGTCGGCGACGTTCGGCGTGCCGCTGCCGTCCAGACCCAGCACGACCGTCGTAATGCCCTGAAACAGATACGGCAGCGCATCGCGACCGTAGTCGCGACTCAGCTCCGCGTGGCTGTGCGCATCGATGAAGCCGGGCGCGACCCACAGACCGGCGGCGTCGATCGTCTCGTCGGAGCGAACGCCGGATTCTCCTGCGTCGCCGACGAAGGTGATCGATCCATCACTGATTCCGATATCGGCAACGAACGGCGCGCCCCCGCTCCCATCGAAGATTTGGCCGCCGACAAAGAGGGTGTCGACGGTCAGAGCGGCGTCACCGCTGTCGACGTCCTCCGGCGCGCATGCCGCCATGGTCATGGCGAAACAGGCCGCGAGAACGGCGCGGCTTGATGATCGGCTGTGCATCACGGTTTCTCCAACCAGCGGCGTAGCCCGAAGATTATTGCAGAATCGCGCTGCGCCGCACTACCGGCGACAGGCGTTGAAATAGCTACGAGCGTCCGCCAAACTGACCCCTGATCACAAGGCGGGGGCCAAATCCAAATGCCGCGAGTCAGGTCGAGGCGTCTATGAGCGAGGCGCTCGTGCACGAGACGGCCATCGTTTCACGCGACGCGTCCGTCGATCCGACGGCCCGCATCGGACCCGGTGCGATCATCGAGGGAGAGGTCGAAATCGCTGCCGGCACGACGATCGGGCCTTACGCAGTCATCCGCCGCAATACGCGCATCGGCGAGAACAATCTCATCGACGCGCATTCGGTCATTGGCGGCGATGCGCAGCATGCGGGATACGACGGGTCCGAAACCTGGGCGGTGATCGGCGACAACAACGTCATGCGCGAAGGCGTCACGATCAGCCGCGCGTTCGAGCCGGGCGCCGAGACGCGTATCGGCTCCAACTGTTTTTTCATGACCGGCGCGCACGTCGGCCACGATTGCATCGTCGGCGACCACGTCACCCTGACCAATGACGTGGTATTGGCCGGCCACGTCGAAGTCGGCCATCACGTCGTCATGGGCGGCAAAGCGGGGGCCCATCAGTTCTGCCGCATCGGTCCGTACTGCATGGTGGCGGGCTACGTTCCGCTCAGGAAGGACGCGCTGCCGTTCACGATCATCGGTGGCACACCGGTGCGCCATGTGCGCCTGAATTCGATCGGTTTGAAGCGTAACGGCATCGACGGGGAGCGGTATCGCGCTTTGGAGGCGGCGTTCCGGGCGCTGCGCAAAGGAAACAAGTCGCTCGAAGGCGTACCCGAGACCGAAGACGTGGCTTTTCTTCGCGATTGGCTCGCCGTCAAGACGAAGTACGGACATTACGGGTTCATCAGCGGAGCCCGGAAGGGCCGCTAGGGGCGTCGATCATCCGATCGCTTTCGCGGTCGTCTCGGCCACGTACGCGACCTCCGCGTCGCGCATCTCGGGGAAAATAGGCAGCGACAGACACCGGTGGGCGGTGTGCTCTGCCACCGGCAGCTCGCCGTAGCGGCAGGACTTCGAGTAATGCTCGTGCCGGTGCAGCGGCTTGCCGTAATAGAGCGCGGTCGCGACGCCGGCCTCTCTGAGGATCGCACGGACCTCATCGCGGTTCGGCACGCAGATCGTGTAGTAGCCGTAGGCGTGGTGCGCGCCGTCCGGCCTCGCCTGCAGTTGCGCCGCCGTTTCGGAGAAGACGCGATTGTAGTGGTCGGCGATCTCGCGACGGCGGTCGATCATCGCATCGAGGCGCGGCAGCTTGACGGCGAGCACCGCAGCCTGAAGCTCGTCGAGTCGGCTATTGAATCCCAGCCGTACGTGCTCTCCGTCCTTGTCGAAGCCGTGATTGCGTAGCTCGAGCAGGCGCCGATGAATCTCGGCGTCGCTGCAGGCGATCATGCCGCCGTCACCGAAGCAGCCCAACGTCTTGCTGGGATAGAAGCTGAAGGCGCCGGCGGTGCCGATTGCGCCGGTCTGCCGGTCGTGCCAGCGCGCGCCGAGGCTCTGTGCCGCGTCTTCGATGACCACGAGCTCGTGCTCGGCGGCGATGGCCATGATCGCGTTCATGTCGGCCGGCAGGCCGAACAGGTGCACCGGGATGATGCCTCGAGTCTTCTCTGTGACGGCTTCGGCGATGCGTTGCGGGTCGATGTTGAACGTTTCGGCGTCAATGTCGACGAGCACGGGCCGGGCGCCCACGTATTCGATCGCCTCCACCGTTGCGGCGAACGTAAACGGCGTGGTGATGATCTCGTCACCCGCGCCTATACCGGCGGCGACCACCGCGAGATGCAGGGCATCCGTGCCCGACGCGACGGACACCGCGTGCTCCACGCCGAGGTATTCGGCTGCGGCGCGCTCCAATGCGGCGACCTGCGGCCCGAGGATGTAGAAACCGCTGCGCGCCACATCGCGTACTCGCTCATCGAAAGTCGCGCCGAGCTCCTCGAAGCTGCGCTGTAAATCCAAAAACGGAACCTTGATATCGCTCATGGCAGCTCGATTTGATCGCCGATGGCCACAGCGGTCTCCAGCGCCTGCATCGCGATGCGCCCGCTGACGAGCGGCGCAGGACCGCCGGCGACGGAGTACAGGAACGCGCGCGCCTGCTCGAGCAGCGCGTCGCTGGCGTCGAAGGACAGCTTCTCGATCGAAATGTCCTCCGGGCCTTCGACGGGATCGTCGCCGATGGCGCGGTAGCTGGTCGACTTTTTCTCGAACAGGTCGATCGAGTGGTAGGCGCTCGATTCGAAGATGCGAATCGCCCGTTCGGTCTTGACGCTGATGCGACTGCTGGTGACGTTGGCGACGCAGCCGTTCTCGAACGTGATCCGCGCGTTGGCGATGTCGACGTGTCGCGAGAAGATGCATTGGCCCACCGCATCGACGTTGGCCATCCGCGAGCGGGCGAAGCTGTGAATCAGATCGATGTCGTGAATCATGAGGTCGAGCACGACGCTGACGTCCAGGCCGCGCGACTTGAAAGGCGCGATCCGGAGCGACTCTATGAAGCGCGGCGCAGTGACGCTCGGAGCCACCGCCATGACGGCCGGATTGAAGCGCTCGAGGTGCCCGACCTGCAACACGACGTCTTTCGCCTTGGCGAGCTCGACGAGCCGCCGCGCCTCGTCGACCGTCGACGTGAGTGGTTTCTCGACCAGCACATGAACGCCGTTTTCGAGGCATGCGCCGACGATGTCGAAATGCGACGGCGTCGGGGTCGCGATGCTGACCGCGTCGACTTCGCCGAAGAGATCGCGATAGTCCGAAACCGCCGCCACGTCCAATTCGCCCGCGACTTCGCGGCAACGTGCTTCGTCGGTGTCGACGACTGCGATCAGCTTGGACCGGTCGAGCGCGGCGAACTTGTCGGCGTGCCAACGGCCCTGGTGGCCGACGCCGATGACGGCGGTACGGATCTGGCTCATGGTGTGTCGGTGGCTGCTTCGGGCTCGAGCGGCAATTGTGCCACATCGTGATGCTCGAGCTCGAAAAGCTCGGCGCCCGACGCGTCCAGGCGGAAATAGCACGGCGCGCTGAGCCAGGTGCCGAGATTGACCGAGCGGGCCCTGCCCGAAGCCGTCTCGAACTCGTAGTCGTCACGGACGTGCAGGTGTCCGGAGATGATGATGTCGAAGGGTCGCTCGACATAGGCCTTTGCCGCGTGGGCGCGGATCTTGGCGATCGCGTCGTCGTCCGTGATGGTCTTGGTCTCCGACGTGTAGCTGCGGCTGACGACGCTTGCGCGCTCGCCGATCATTGCCACGATCTTCCCGGGGAGGTGGAAAATCAGAAACTCGAGTGGCGGCGTTCTGAGGAACCAGCGCAAGAACCGGTAGCCGCGATCGTCGGGATCCATCTGATCGCCGTGCTCGAGCCGCAGCCGCCGACCGGCGAGCTCGATGTGCAGCGGACCGCCATGAACCCGGAGGCCGAGCTCGTCGGCCCAAAATCGTCCGAGGTGCAGGTCGTGATTGCCCTCGAAGTAATGGATGTCGACGCCGTCCTGTTTGAGTCGGACGATCTCGTCGACGATCGGCCGATAGCGCTCGATGAAATAGCCGTGGTCAGCCAGCCAGAGGTCGAAGATATCCCCGAGCAAGAACAGGTGGCTCGCATCCGCCTCGGTCGATAGACCCTTCAGAAAGTCGAGAAACAGTTGGGCTTTGGGGTCGGCCGGCGACGCGATGTGGAGATCGGAGACGAAGTAGGCGCGCTGCATGGGCACAAGTTTATCAATAGCGATCGGCGTTCATTGCGCGGATGGGTCCAGCCGACGGCGTGCCGACCTCACGGTCCAGACCATCGCCGGCGATAGCTTGTTCAGATTCGCCTGGGGCTACCGATAACGACTAAAAGTGCGTCTGTCGCCCGCGGCGAGGGACGTCGACGTCAATTATGTAAAAACACACCTCGGACTGAAAGGGATGGTCGCAGTAGAGGCGCAGAAACTGAGCACGCATCGGGCGCTCCTCGTCGAAGACAACGAGCACATGGCCTATCTGCTCGATTTCATGCTGCGGCGCGCAGGCTTCGAGGTGATCCTCGCGGCCAATGGCCGCGATGCTCAGTCGGTCATCGACAACGTCAAGCCGGTGGACGTCGTGCTGCTCGACCTGATGCTCCCTTACGTGTCGGGCTATCAGTTGATCAGCGAGATCCGCGGCCATCCGGACTGGCAGCAGGTGCCGATCGTCGTCCTGTCCGCGAAAGTACTGGAGCAGGATGTCGTCAAAGCATTCGATCTCGGCGCGAACGATTACGTCACGAAGCCGTATCGGCCGCAAGAGCTGTTGGCTCGGCTGCGCCGCGTGGTTGCCGATCACGAACGTCTGGTGACGGTCCAATGAGCGCTCAATGTAAGAAAGCGGCACACGCGTGCGTGTGGCTCATGCTCTGCATCGCGGCAGTCAGCTCGGCGGCGTCGATGGATCAGATCGATCGCGCCATTGCGGCCCGCGACTTCGAGGCGGCTCGGAGCCTCCTCGACGACGCGCTTGCGGCTGACCCGGGAAACGACGGGCTGCGTTTCAAACGGGCCCGTGTACGCGGATACCTGGGCGAGCACGCCGGCGCGCTGCACGACTACGATCACCTGCGGCAAAAATTTCCGCTCGATGTCGACTACGCGCTCGGCCGCGCCCGCGTGCTCGCATGGTTGGGACGCGACGCGGAAGCGCTTGCCGAGCTCGAAGCGGCCGAGGAGCTGGCACCCGACTACGAGGCGGTCTGGCGGCTCGAGTTTTCGATCCGGTCGCGACAGTCAGGCGCTGAAGCGGCGCGGCGGCTCGAGGAGCTGCGCGCGGCCTGCGCGCTGAGATTTCCACAGTCGAGTTGGTGGCAGCCCCCGGCGAGCGACCCCAGTCGCCGATGGGTCGCACTGGTCGGCGTCGGCTACGAGGAGCTGAGCGATTCGCTGCCGAGCTGGGACAATCAGTTCCTCGAGCTGCACTGGGAGCGCACCGAGCGCATCACGCATATCCTACGGCTCGCCCGCGATGCGCGATTCGACGAGTCCGACACGCTGTTCGGGCTCGGCAGCGAGTGGCGATCGGGCGGTGATTGGTTCGCCGGTGTGAAGCT
Organism: Woeseiaceae bacterium; assembly: GCA_041579335.1. Taxonomy (GTDB): domain Bacteria; phylum Pseudomonadota; class Gammaproteobacteria; order Steroidobacterales; family Woeseiaceae; genus JBFGFX01. The sequence continues at coordinate 17,773 of JBFGFX010000033.1, forward strand.
GGCGTCGTCGTCATCGCCGAGTTTCGCGCCGGAGCTCGAGCTGAGCGGTCACATCGGCACCACGCTGGACGCCGGTTGGGTGGTCGATCTTCGCTATCGGCGGCGCGAATACGCGTCCGCGACCGTCGGCTCGCTCATCGCCGGCGCCGAGAAATACTTCGGTGACTTTCGCGTCGCGTACTCGCTCGGGGTCTCTCACCTGCACGGCGCGTCCGACTCGCTCGGTCATGCGCTGCACGGCAACTGGTATCCGAGCGATCGCTTCAGCATTGGCCTCTCTCTCGCGACCGGTGAAGAGGCCGAATCGGTGGGGCCCGGCCGGGTGCTCGAGACCGACGTTCGCGGCCTGTCCTTGAACGGACGACACCGCATTACCGACCGCGTCGGCGTCAACTGGTGGGCCGGCATACACGAGCAGGGCGATTTCTACCGGAGACGCTACCTTGGAATGGCTGTTTCGATCCGACTTTGACACCGAGACGACGATCGCGCTGTGGTCGATCGCGGCAGTCGTGGTGACGACGGTCGTGCTGTTCGTCTACACGATCGGGCTCCGCTTAGCGACCATCGGCGCCGCCCGCCGCCGCCGCCGGCTGCTCGCCGAGTGGCGCGAGGTGTTCGCCACATCGATCCTCGATGAGAGCCATGCTCGTGAGCAACCGTTACCGCGAATTCATCGCAATCACCAGCTCGACCTCTTGGAAGAATGGAATCGAGCGCGTTCGAGCGTCGAGGGCGCGGCCGCCGCCAATTTGATCACGCTGGCCGAACGGGCGGGACTGCCCGCCATCGCCGGCCGCCTGCTGCGCAGCCGCCGAACCCGGTCCAGGATACTCGCGGTCCAGACGCTGGGGCATCTGCGAGATCGAGCGCATCGCGACGCGGTTCGGGCGTTCGTGGATCACGAGAACACGGCGCTGTCGATCACGGCGGCCGTCGCACTGGTCGACATCGATCCGGACTTCGCGGTCGGCGTATTGCTGCCGATGATCGAGACTCGCCGCGATTGGCCCAAGTCGCGCGTGTCCCTGTTTCTGCGCATTGCCGGCAGTGAACGCATCAGCGAGCCGATGTTCCGGGCGATCAGGTCAGCCGACAATCGCGGCAAGACCTATCTGCTGCAGTTCGCGAGGCTCGTCGAGGCGTCTGTCCTCGACGCGCTGGTCGAAGATCTGATCCGAGAGACGAACGATCCCGGCGTGCTCAACGCCGCGCTGAAACTCGTCAGCGGATTCGCCGGCGTGCCGCGGATAGCGACGTTGACCCGCCACGATGCCTGGTTCGTTCGCATGCAGACGGCCAAAGTGCTCGGTCGCGTGGGTCAGGAAGAACATCTCAAGCTGCTGGAAGCGCTGCTCGCAGACACCGAGTGGTGGGTTCGCTACCGGGCCGCACAGGCCATTGCCGGGCTGCCGTTTTTGGGCCCCAACGGCCTGCGGCAGATACGCGAGCGGCAGACGGATCGTTACGCAGCCGACATCCTGCAGCAGGCGTATGCCGAGGTTGGCCTCGCATGACGCTGGAGCAGATCGTCTTATCGGGCCAATGGATCTTCTTGGCGTATTTCGTCGGCATCAACGTCGGCTATCTGATGCAGAACGTCATCGCGGCGCACGGCATCCGCAAATACCTGCAGACGCCGGAGCAGTTTCAGGCCGAGAGCGTGTTCTCGGCGCTCGACATGCCGATCAGCGTAGTCGTGCCGGCCTACAACGAATCCTCCTCCATTGTCACGTCCGTCAAGGCGCTCCTGCAGCTCGAATACCCGCAGTTCGAGCTGGTGGTCGTCAACGACGGTTCCTCCGACGATACGCTCGAGAAGCTGACCGGAGAGTTCGACATGCAGCCGTTTCCGGAGGCGTATCGAGCGCGCGTGCCGTGCAAGGAAGTGCGCGGCGTATACCGGTCGACACGGGTCCGCAATCTGCGC